>JBFYSG010000116.1:0-3068 GCA_041301835.1 Chloroflexota bacterium
GGGGTCAGCCCGGCGTCCTGCAGCAGGCTGGCGGTCTGCGCAGCGCCGTCGGGGGCGCAGTCGTCCTGGTGGTTGTTGGCGAGCGCCAGCAGGTCAAAGCCGGCGTCCGCCAGCGCGGGCAGGGCAATCGGGGCGGCGCACAGGTTGTAGCCAGATGACTGTTCGGGGTCGGTAGTTGGCAAGGGCTCTCCGGCAGCCAGCGACGACTCCAGGTTGGCGAGCGTCAGGTCGGCGGCGCGCAGGTGAGGGCTGACGGTGGCGAAGGCGGGGGAGAGGTCGCCATCGGGGTAAGCCTGGGCGACCCCGCGCGCGAGCATCAGGTCGCCCATCAGAGCCAGGGTGAGCGGCTGCGGCTGCGCCCTGCAGCCGGCGAGGGCGAGCATCAGGAGGATGGCGGCGCTGATCGTTTGGCGCAACATGGATTGATCCTCATACAGAGTGCGCAGAGAACGCGGAGAGTAAGAATATCTCTCTGATCTCTGCGTTCTCTGCGGTGTAATTTCATTCATCGCATGCGATGTTTGTTCGGACTGTTTCCTCTGTGCCTCAGCGTCACCGTGTTTTCTTGGGTTACGGGACGATGAACATCCCGGTCCATTCGGGCATGGGCGGGGTGTCGCCACTCTCGACCTTGCCCTGCCAGGTCTCGTCGGTCATGCGCTGGTCTGGCGGCATTTCGAACTCGTAGTAGGTGTAGACCGCGCCGACCGCCATGCGGTAGGGGGCGTCCGGCAGTACGACGTACATGTGGGTGGGCTGACCGATGGCTACCTCCAGCACGCGCCCGATGCCGGTGGCGATATCCGCCACCAGTGCGGCTTTCTGGTCGCTCAGGTCGCGGTCCATCGGGTCGACGGTGTCGGCGGCGGCGAGGGTGAGCGCCTCCAGTTCGCCGCCTATGAAAGCGATGCGCCAGTAGTCATCGGTGCTGAGCGCCTCGCCGTTGAGTTCCTTCTCGGCGCAGGACTGCAGGAAGGTCAGCAGGTCGATCAGGTTATCGAGGTTGGCAGGCGTGCTGCCCACCAGCAGGTTGCGCTCCTGCAAGCCGGAGCGGGTCATCTGCGCCAGGGCATTCAGGCGGGCGAAGGCTTCCGGGTTGGGTTCGACGTAGCCCTTGGGAGGCTCCTCCTCGCCGCCGCCGCCCATCTCCGCCATCACCTGCTTGGCATAGAGGATGGTATCGTGCTTCAGTTCGGTGTAAGACCCGTGAGCAGTCTGCAGCTGCTTGCGAGTCCAAGCCTGGTTCTGCATGAAGGGTGGGTAGCGCCCGTCCTTCGGTTCGATCAGCGGTTGGAAGGCGTAGAGCCACGACCAGTACAGGTTCTGCGTCCAGGAATCGGTCTCCAGCGCTGCCACCTCCGCAGTGACCTTGTCCAGCTGGGTTAGGTAGTTCTCGTAATCCGGTTCGCCCATTTCGATCAGGATGTCGCGCGCCTCCTGCGAGCCCATGGCGGCGAAGAAATCCAGCGGTTTGGGCAAGTCGCGCGGCTTATCTTCCGTACCGACCTTGCGCCACATGACCTGACCGAAGACGTAGGCATCCAGGGTGAAGCGCTGCCCCATCAGGCGGAAGCCGGTGGTGGCTTCGTCGCGGTCCTCCCAGATCCACACCCACATCGAGTTGACCTGGGGGGGCGGCAGGGTGGCGGCAGTGGCTTTGAACTGGGCGAAGAGGTCTTCGTCGGCAAAGAGCGCCGGGTCGGGATTGGCGCCGAAAACAGCGTCCATGATGCCGCCGTACTCGTAGAAGGAGAGGTCATCCGCTTTGCCGACGATGAAAACGGTCGGGTCGTAAATGCCCTGCCACAACTGCAGCGCCTCGGCGTCATTGCGGATGAGGGTGGAAAGCAGCAGCGCGCGGCGGGTCTCGAAATCGTCGCGCAGGCGGAAGGTCAGGCGCCCGTACCACATCATGGTCTTGAAGTATTTCTTGAGTTCGTCGCTGCGGGTGTAATGACCGCGCGGGATGTACTGGGAGTAATCCTCGATCAGTTTCTTGTCGTCTGCCAGATCCTCGCGGTCCCAGATTGGCGAGATGCCCGGCATGCTGGCGGCGTTGATGAACGCCAGTTCGGCATCGACCAGGCTCGCGGCTTCGGCAGGAATGGGGTCGCTCAAGCCGAGTAACCTCGCCGCCACGCCGAAGTACGCCACGTTGCGCAGGGCGGGCTCTTCCAGGGCAGTGCCGCGCAGGGACTGGTACTGGGCATAGGACCCCGCCAGCAGTTTACTGGTGAGCGTCTCGAGCGCGGGGATGAAGGATTCCGTCTCCAGATCGCGCAGCATCTTGTCAAAGATCAGGTGGTAGATGTGGAAGACCGAATCGGTGGTGACGAAGTTGGTGACCGCGTCGCCATAGCGGCTGCGCTCGTAGATCTGGTAGAACTCCCGGATCTGCCCCGGCACTGGCGGCTGGACGACGAAGCCAAACTGCGCCAGCGCGCTCAACTGGGCGTCGGTGAGCGTCTCGCCGCGCAGTTCCTCCACGCCGCGCACGGTGGTCAGGTCGAGCGGCAGGCTGTAGGACGCGGGAAAGGCGCTGGGCAGGCGCACAGAAGGGGCGGGATATTCGGCGAAGGGCGGCGGGTAGATCGAGCCTGGGTCGACCTCGACGCCTTCGCCCTCCGGGGTCGGGATCTCACCGGGGACGGGGGTGTCACCGGCGGGCGGCTCGGCGGTGGGTTGGATGGCAATGGGCAGGTTGCAGGCGAGCATCACCAGCAGCATCGCCGCTGTCCCGGCAATCATCCATGGGGAGCGGTGTGTATTCATGGCATTCCTCCTTTACAGGTCAGACGGAAAACAGGTGGGGAAGGTTCCGTAGGTACATTATACAACTTTGGCAGGCGGGATGATGCTGTGGATGGTCAGCACATTGAAAAGATTGCATGTCAATGGTGATGAAATACGCGCCGGGCATGGCGTCGTCGTACTCTTGGATACGGATGGAACGGCGCGTTGGCGGGTTCATGGCTCAGTGAGTTTGCAGTAGGTATGATCCATCAGACTGAAGTACCTGGAGGTCAATATAGATCCCGGGTCGGCGGGCGACCAGGTCGAAGCCGAAG
>JBFYSG010000117.1:0-2689 GCA_041301835.1 Chloroflexota bacterium
CTTCGGCGGTGGCACTGCTGTTCTTCATCTTCACGCCGGGCGGCAGCATGTTGAGCAGGTTCACCTTTGGCGCCTCGGCTCCCATGGCAGCCTCGGAACCGCAGGGCATTGGCGGCGGACCGGCGCGCGAGGAAGTGATGGCGACCGCTCCGGACGTGGAAGCGGGTGATTCCGCCCTGACGCCGACCCCTGAAACCCTGACCATGATGGTGCCCGAGCCCACCTACGCCCCAGCCCCGGGTGATCGCGTTGCGGCGCCTCCCGAGGATTCGAACTTGAAAACCCCCGCCGCGCCGCTCAACCCCTGGATGTTGATCTGGGCTGGGCTGGCTCTGGCTCTGGTCGGGGCGGCGCTGGTCACGCGCTGGCTGAGCGTGCGCGCCTTCCGCCGCCGGGCGCGCTAGCGGTTGGATGATCCAAAAGACCGGGGCACTTGCGCCCGGTCTTTTTTGATCCACCTGTTCCCCGCAGATCACTTCAACATCGGCACCTTCAAGCCGTGGCGCCTGGCAGCCGCGATCGCCTGCTCGTAACCGGCATCCGCGTGGCGCAGGATGCCCATGCCCGGATCGGTGGTCAGCACGCGCTCCAGGCGCTTTGCCGCCTCGGGCGTGCCATCCGCCACGATGACCTGCCCGGCGTGCTGGCTGTACCCGATGCCCACCCCCCCGCCGTGGTGGAACGAGACCCAGGTGGCGCCGCCGGCGGTGTTGATGAGCGCGTTCAGGATCGCCCAGTCGGAGATGGCATCCGAGCCGTCCTTCATCGCCTCGGTCTCGCGGTTGGGGCTGGCAACCGAGCCGCAGTCCAGGTGGTCGCGCCCGATGACGATCGGGGCTTTGAGCGCGCCGCTGGCGACCAGTTCGTTGAACTTGAGCCCCGCCCGCAGCCGATCGCCGTAGCCAAGCCAGCAGATGCGGCTGGGCAGCCCCTGGAAGGGTACTTTCTGGCGCGCCAGGGTCAGCCAGCGCTGCAGGTGTTCATCCTGCGGGAACAGTTCCTTGACGGCTTCATCGGTGGTGTAGATATCCTGCGGGTCGCCGGAAAGCGCCACCCAGCGGAAGGGTCCCTTGCCCTCGCAAAACAGCGGGCGGATGTATGCCGGGACGAATCCGGGGAATTCGAAGGCATCGCTCACCCCGTGGTTGTACGCCTGCTGGCGCAGGTTGTTGCCGTAATCGAACACCTCCGCGCCCCGGCGCTGGAATTCCAGCATGGCACGCACGTGCTCCGCCATCGAGTCCATTGCCCGGCGCTTGTATTCCGCCGGGTCGGCGAGCCGCAGGGCATCCGCCTGTGCCACCGAAAGACCGCCCGGCACGTACATGAGCGCCTCGTGCGCCGAGGTCTGGTCGGTGACCACATCCGGGACCACGCCGCGCAGCGCCAGTTCCGGGTAGATCTCGGCGGCATTGCCGATCAGCCCGACCGAAAGCGGCTCGCCGCGCCCCTTGAACTCCTCCACCAGCGTCATGGCTTCCTCGAGGTCCTCCACCACGCGGTCCACGTAACCCATGTCCAGTCGGCGCTTGGCACGCTGGGGGTCGACCTCCACGATCAAGCCTACGCCTTCGTTCATGGTGATCGCCATGGGCTGGGCGCCGCCCATGCCGCCCAACCCGGCGGTGAGGCAGAATCTGCCCTTGAGCGAGCCCCAGCCGCGCAGCCTTGCCAGCGCGCCGAAGGTCTCATAGGTGCCCTGCAGGATGCCCTGTGTGCCGATGTAGATCCACGAACCGGCGGTCATCTGACCGTACATGATCAAGCCGCGCGCCGCCAGTTCATCGAAGTGCTCCCAGGTCGCCCAGTGCGGGACGAGGTTGGAGTTGGCGATGAGCACGCGCGGGGCATCGGTGTGCGAGCGGAATATGCCGACCGGTTTGCCCGATTGCACCAGCAGGGTCTCATCGGCTTCCAGGTCCTTGAGCGCAGCCAGGATGGCATCGAACGCTTCCCAGGAGCGGGCTGCCTGCCCGCGCCCGCCGTAGACCACCAGGTCCTGGGGGCGTTCCGCCACCTCGGGGTCGAGGTTGTTCTGGATCATGCGGTAGGCGGCTTCGATCAGCCAGTTCTTGCAGGTGAGCTGGGTGCCGCGCGGGGCGCGGACGACACGCGGTTCGGACATGGTCACTCCTGTGGTGCGGGGATGGCAAGCCTCGGCATGCAGGGCAATTATACGCCAGCCCTCGGTGGTTGCCGAGGCGCTCATCCGGGAAGCCCCGGGAGAACACCAGGACAGGCCCTGGAAGAACTCCAGGACAGGCTGGAAAACGCGTTCCATTTTGGAGGAACGGGAGGAACGAATGGCGGGGAGGCGGGTTTTGGACGTGGGTGGAGGCGGAGGTGGGGGCAAGAATTTTCCCAAAACAACGAGGAACAACGTCCTTTGCCCTGTCGATGGAGAGCGGGAGGCAGGCGGTGGCGCCGGCGGCGCGGGCGCGCGGGGAGCCGGTGAGGAAGAGGTCAGAAAGGCGGGAGTCGAGGGTCATGGCGTGATCCCAAGGTTAAACGGGCGCGCGGCGGGGAGGTAAACCGCTTGTTTTAACTATAGTCGCGCGGTTATGAATTACAAGGGGGATCTGGAGGGGAACCCGATGGGGGAGGGAGGGCTGGCAGGTAGTAAACCGGCGGGTTGCGTCAACGGCGTGTGGGCGGGCGTGGCCTCTGTTTGGGATCAGAAAAAACTCGA
>JBFYSG010000118.1:0-3439 GCA_041301835.1 Chloroflexota bacterium
AGAAGACCTTCCACCCCGCCTGGCGCACCCGGTAGCACAGGTCGCTGTCCTCCTGGTAGGCAAAGAAGCGTTCGTCCAGCACGCCCACCTGGTCGAAGACCTCCCGGCGGACGAGCATGCAGGCGCCGGAAACCGCCTGCACCTCGTGCAGGGTCTCTTCATCTAAATACGACATCAGGTAGCCGCTGAAGCGCCGGTCGTGCGGGAACAGCCCCGAGAGACCCGTCAGGTAACAAAAGGCATCCCAGGGGCGACCCTCGCTGCGGCGGCACTGGCGCTGCAGGCTGCCGTTGCGGTTGAGGATGCGCGGTCCCACGATGCCGACTGCCGGGTTCTCATCCAGGAAGCGCACCAGCTGCTCCAGGGCATCGCCGAGCACCAGGCTGTCGGGGTTGAGCAGCAGGATATGGCGCCCGCGGCTGACGGCGATCGCACGGTTGGCTGGTCTGGCAAAGCCGTCGTTGTGCTGGTTGCGTATGCAGTGCACCTGCGGGTAACGCTCCGCCAGCATGTCCGCGCTGCCGTCCTCGGAATGGTTGTCCACCAGGATGATCTCACAGGTCACCCGGTGCGTGTTCTCCAGGATCGAATCCAGGCAGGCGCGCAGGTAGGCGCGGGCGTTGTACGACACGATGCAAATGGAGAGGTCCGGGGGCGGGTTCATCACCCTGCCAGCCTTTCCGCCCAGTGCTTTAACAGCCAGGTGCGGCTCAGGGCACGCTGGACCTGGCGCACCGGCACCCGCCGCCCGCCCTGGATGAGACGCCGCTGGCGCAGCACCTCGGGCAGCCGCCGCAGGGCATCCCGTTTGGCGCGCAGGAAGGTGCCGCCCTTCCCGATGAGCGGGAAGTAGCACAGGTACGCCAGGGTCATGGCGAGGTGCGCCGGCAGGTACAGCACCAGCAAGGCTGTGGGCATGTCCTTGAAGAAAGTCCACACCAGGTTGCGGTGACCGTGATAGAGCGGCAGGTCGCTGCCCGCCCCGCTGCTGGCGGAACCGACATGCCGCACCGCCGCCTCGCTCACCAGCAGGCACCTGCCGCCGCGCAGGCGCAGGCGGAAACCCAGGTCCACATCCTCGTGGTAGGCAAAGTAGGCTTCGTCGAAACCGCCCGCATCCAGGAAAGCCTGCCGCCGGATGAAGCATGCCGCCGCGCAGGCGCTGAAGACCTCCTGCACGCCCCCGGGCGCACCCGCCTGCCTGCCGTGGTTCCGACGCCATGCCAGCCCGCTGGGATGGACCGCGTCCCCCTCGCCATCCAGCACGCCGGGCGTATCCGCCCTCAGCAGGCGCGAGGCGAACCAGGGGCAGTCGGGATCCCGGCGGGCGGCATCGACCAGGCTGGCAAGCCAGCCCGGCTCGGGGAAGGCATCCGCGTTCAACAGCGCCAGCCATTCGCCGCCTGCCAGTCCGGCGCCCAGGTTGTTCGCCGCGGCAAAGCCCTGGTTATGGGCAAGGCTGTGCAGGGTCAGGGGCAGTCCGGGATGCGCCTGCGCCAGCCCGGTGGTGCCCCCATCCGTGGAGCCGTTGTCCACGACCATGACATCGAAATCGCGGCAGGTCTGCTCCTGCAGGCATGCCAGACAGCGCGGCAGGGTCTGCGCGCTGTTCCAGGTTACGATAAGGACTGTGATGGCTGTCGTTGACATGTCTGTGGGTCGGGTGGCAGGTACGCGCCCGCCGCCGGTATTATACCTTTCCATCCGGGTCTGTCGAGGGCTCCCCGGTACCCATGCCGCCCCGGCGCAGGCGGGCGCTGGCGGCGGTGAGGATGCCGAGCGCCACCCAGGCGTACGGCATCGCAAAGGAATCGACGCTGAAGCCCTCCACCAGCAGGGCGATCAGGCTCAACTGCCCCGCCAGCCCGAGCATGCGGGGCAGCCGCTGCGGATCGGCGCGCAGGGCGCGGCTGGCGCGCCACTGCAGCATCAGCCAGGTGACGAAGAAGACCGTCCCGACCACGCCGGTCTCAGCCAGCAGGCGGATCCACAGGTTCTTGATGTTGGGCAAAAAGGATTCGACGAACAGGATGCGCCGCACCTCGACGAACTCCCATGCCCAGTGCGACATCTCCTGCAGGGCAAAGGCGCCGCTGTTCCCCAGCCCCACGCCCAGCAGGGGATGGCGCTCGAAGACGCGCCAGCCCATCTGCCAGTACACGGCGCGCTCGGCGAAGTTCAGGCGGTGCGCCAGCATCAGCACCCCGCCCTGCGACCATTCGCCCGAGGCGACCTGCTCTCCGAACTGGAAGACCGGCTCGAGGCGGGGGTCGAGCAGTGCCAGACCGAAGACGATGCCCACGAAGAGCAGCGCGCACGCCATCAGCACCAGCAGCGACAGCCCCGCCCGCAGCGCCCGCGCCCTCGGCGCCCGCGCCCTCGGCGCCCGCGCCCTCGGCGCCCGTGAGGCGGGGAAGACATGGACGCCCAGGCGGCGCACCCCCAGGAAGACCAGCCAGCCCAGCGCCAGCATCAGCGCCAGCAGGCTGAGGCGGGCGAAACTGAGCAGGAAGACCACCAGCCCGGCTGCCAGCAGGAAGTCCTCCACGATCAACTTCCCCAGCCTGAAGCGGAAGGCGCTCGCCCGCCCCAGGCTTGCCGTCAGCCAGAGCGGCAGGTAGAGCAGGTTCAGCATGTGCGCCAGCCAGGAAGGCTCGTAGGCGAAACCCGTCACCCGCAGCAGCGGCTCCAGCCAGAGCAGGCTGGAGGTCGCAAAGAGGTCGTGCAGGCTGAGCATCCAGCCGGGATACTCGTTCCCGCCCAGCCAGATCACGGCGGCTTGCGCCAGCGACCACGCCAGCAGGGGCATCCCGCCGATGGAGATCCAGCGCAGGGCTTGCCTGAATCCCCCCACCCGGATGAAACTGAGGCTGGCAAAGTAGAAACCGGCTCCGGTCGCCAGCGTGAGCAGCGCTCCGGCTTCATTACCCGCCACGCTCGTGGATTTGAAGCCGGGGATCACCCGGAACCATGCCGCCAGCGCCGAGACCAGCGCCGCCAGCAGGAAGCCAAACAGCGGGCGGGTCTCCGCCGGAAGGCTGGCATCCCGCCGCAGCAGGGCATGCGGCAGCCAGGTCAGCACCAGCCATGCCAGCGGGATCAGCGCCAGCGGAGCCACCTGCGCCCCGCCCGCCAGGTCGGAGAGCGGCGGGAAACTGGTCACCGGCAGGCTGACCAGCAGCGCGCCCCAGGCGATGCGCCACGAAAGCGGGAATGCCCTGCCCGCCAGCCGCGCCAGGTTCATGCCCGCCTGCCGGGGAGCCGGGGCAGGAGCGGTAACGCTAGCAGCAGTCCCAGCCCCATGCCGGCGAGCATCAGCGCGCCGCGCCCACGGATCAACGCCTGCTCCGGGGCATCCGCCTCCGCGCCGCTGAAGACCGTCAGGGCGCTGCTCAAGCCGCGGCTGGCGGCTTGCTCCTGCCCGAAGCGCGCCGAGAGG
>JBFYSG010000120.1:0-4006 GCA_041301835.1 Chloroflexota bacterium
TGTCCATCGGGCAGGCGGACGTTCCTTAGGGAGCGCCCCCCGGGACCGCCTTCAGGAAAGCCACGGCTTTACCCGCCTCGTCGTTCATGATCAGCGCCAGGGCATGCCCGGGGCGGAAATCGTCCACCCGCAGCAGGCGCAGGCTGGCAGACAGGTCTGCACCGCCGGGGTGCCAATCCGCCAGCCGGTTGGGGGTGTCGTAGAAGAAGGCATGGAGGAAGACCGTGCCGCTTGCGCCCAGGGTGACTGCCAGCGGATGGATGCGCGCTTCCATCAGGTCCTGGAAGAAATGCGTGCCGAAGGAGGGCTGCAGGTCGGGCGCCAGCCCCTGCCCGGTCAGTTCCACCAGGGCGCGCGTGTGGTAGATATCACCGTAGGCGATGCCCACCCCCAGGTCTGGCGTGGAACTGCCCCAGCGCCCGGGTCCCACGCAGATGAAACATTCCTCCCGCAGCAGGTGGTTGAGCGTGCCCACGGCGCGCACCAGGGCGGTGCGCCCCTGCGTGTCGAGGCTGAAATAGCCCTCCGGCGGGATGAACAGCACCCAGCCAATGCCCTCCACCGCGCCGCGCGGCACCATGCGCCGGGTGGCAAAGATCACATCCCCCGCCGGGATGTCCTCGGGGATGCGCACCTCGCGTTCCTCTGCCATCTGGCTCTGCGGGCGGCACTGCAGCAGGCTGATGCTCACCTGCGGCGGCTGACCCTCGGGCTGCTCCACCTGCAGGGTGAACTCGGTGTCCACCGGCGAGCCGTAAGCCTTCTCCAGCGCCTGCAGCAGGGCTTTCATCTGCCCGGCAAAGGGGGTGCGGCGCATGAGTTCATCGAAGGTGATGACCAGTTTCTCCGCTTCCACGATATTACTGCGCAGCGCCGCCAGGTAGCCGCCTTCGTCCACCTGCGCGATGTAGCGCACCGCCGGGTGGCGCCCGGTGAGTACCTGCGCCACCGGCAGGGTCTTGAATTCGTTGCTTTCCATGTCGATCAGGTCCACCATGCGCTGGGCGTGCTGGCAGATGGCCTCGTGTGAGTCCGTCGGGTGCAGCAGCGGGTGGCTGAGCGCCACCAACCGGGGGTGGTCGTCTCCCAGCGTCTCCACGGCGCGCGTCCCCAGCCCCCAGACCAGCCGCACGAACCCGTCGCTCTTGACGATCTGCGGCGACCAGCGGTACAGGTTGTGGCTGAACGCCACCCCGGCGGCATGTGGCAGGAAGTAGCGCCCGAAGCGCTCGCCCTGCACGCACTGCAGCAGGATGGCGATGCGCTCGTCGTAGTCCACCAGCCCCTTGTGATGGCGGTAGAGCAGAGCGTTGGGGTTGAGGCAGGAGGCATAGACGCGGGCGATCGCTTCGGTCAACGCCGCCAAGTTCTCTGCCAGGCTGCCCTGGTTGGGCAGGAAGAAACTGTCGTACTTGCCGGCGAAGGAGGTGCCGAAGTTGTCTTCCAGCAGGCTCGAGGAGCGCACGATGAGCGGGCGCGCCCCCACCTCCGCCAGCACGGCTCTCAAGCGGGCGATGATGTCGGCAGGGAACTCGCCCTGGATGAAATCGCGCACGATGCGTGGATAGTCACGGCGCATCTCGTCTTCCGGCTTGTATTTCTGGTCCGACCAGTGCACCAGCCCGTTGTTCGCCATGAAGGTGTAGAACAAATCCGAGGCGATGAAATAGGATTCCGGGATGTCCACCCGCAGGTGCACCTCCGGGGCGATCACCTCGCGCAGGATGCGGTGCGCCAGCATCATGCCTGCCGCCTTGCCCCCGATCTTGCCGTAGCCGATCTTGCGCTGGCGGATCTGTTCCAGGTCCTCCAGTTGGAACCACTTGCGGGCGATGTTCAGGTACGCCAGCTGGTCGCTGATCATGGTGCGGATGAGCACCACCTTGATCTCCTGCAGGCGCGCCTCGTAGCGCCGTCGTTTGGCGGCGCTCATCCGCAGGATGCCCTGCGCCTGCTCGAAGAGCATCTCCTGCGGCGCCAGTTCCGGGTTGAAGGTGATCAGGTCGGGCGTCTCGCCGCGCTCGGACAGGATCTCCTTGACGATCCGTTCCAGGTCGGCGTAGAGCAGGTTGTAGGCAAAGTAGAAGTCCGTCTGCGCGTCGCGGATGCGCTCCAGCCGCTTCTCCCAGGTCTCGTACGATTCCTCCGCATAGGGGTCGTGCAAGCCCTCGCGCATCTGCGACTGGACCGCCTTGTCGCGCACGTCGGCTTCGAGCGCCTCGGCGCTGATGATGCCGCGGGCAAACAACTCCTGCCGCATGCGGGCGCGGATGCGCCCGCGCAGGATCGGGTACTGGCGGATGGTGAGGTAGATCTTGAGGGTGTTGTCGCTGTAACCGGCGGGCGGGGTGGTCATGCGCCTATTGTACTGCCACCTGCCCCTCCCCGCCCGGGTGAGTAGGGTGAAAGGCTTTGCCTGAATGAAAAAGGCGGGTCTTAGACCCGCCCTGTTGCCTGTAGATGAAGAAGCCGGACCCGGCGCCTAGCCCAGGTGCATCGGCATGATGACGTGCAGGAAGTCCTCATTCCCCACCGGGCGGATAACCCCCGGCGCGTTGGGCGCGGAGGTCTCGAGCGCCACGTTGGGCGTCTTCACCACCTCGAGCACCTCGCGCAGGTACTTCACATTGAAGGCGATCAGCAGACCCACGCCCTCGATGGTCGCCGCCACCACCGTCTCGTTGGAACCCGTCTCCTCCGACTGGGCGGAGATCTCGACCGCCCCCGGTTCCAGGTCGCCCGAAGACTTGATATCCAGCCGCGCCACGTTGGAGCCTTCGCGGGCGAAGATCTCTGCCTGCTTGCAGGCTTTCAACAGCGCCTGCGTGGACAGGATGGTGCGCGACTTGTAGGCGCGCGGGATGATCTGCTGGTAATCCGGGAAGGTGCCGTCGATCAACTGGGAGACGACCTCCACTTCCTTCATGCGGAACACGACCTGCCCGCGCCCCTTGGGCATCACCATCGAGATCATCTCGTTCCCGTCCACCGCCACGCGCGCCAGTTCGTTGAGCGCCCGCGCCGGGATGACCGCGTTGACCGCATGGGCGGATGCCTGGCTGAGGGTGCCCTTGCGCACCGAGAGCCGGAAGCCATCTGCCGCCGCCATCGTGATCGCATCACCCTCCACCGTCACCAGCACGCCCATCAGCACCGGGCGGGCTTCGTCCACCGATGCCGCCATGGCGACCTGCGCGATCATCTCCTTGAAGTCTGCCACGTTGAGCAGCACCGCCCCTTCCATGTCCGGCACCGGCAGGGGCGGGAACTCCGCCGCGTCGATGCACTTGATATCGGTGTTCGACGACCCGGCGCGCACGTTCAGCGCCTGAGTCTGGGTGTTCAAATGCAAACTCACCTGTTCGGCGGGCAGGGTGCCCACCAGGTCCCCGAAGGTGCGCGCCGGCACGGTGGTGGAGCCTTCCTCCTCGATCTTGGCGCCGATCCAGCAGGTGATGCCGAGTTCGAGGTTCGTGGCGGAGAGGCGCAGGCGCCCTTCATCGGTGGCGACCAGCACGTTGGACAACACCGGCAGCGTGCTGCGCGGCGATACCGCCCGCGAGACCACGCTTAATCCGTGGGCAAGGCTTTCCTGTAAGACCGTCACTTTCATGGCTGTCCTCTCCTTCGGGTTTGCGACGCTCTGTAAAGTATATCCTGTTCTAAAAAAAACGAAAAGCCACTTATCACATGAACGCCGAGAGCAGCGAGCCGATCAGCGAGAGCAGGGTGGGCAGCCCCACCAGCGCGGCGATGATGTAGACAGCGATGAGCCAGCCCGGGGTGCCGCCCGTCCGCGCCGCCTGCCCCTCGGCAACCTGCCGCAGGACGAGCGCCGCCTGCGACGCCGGGAGGTGCGCCGGCGTGCCCAGCAGGCTCCACCTGCCCGCCGCCCGCGGCACCACCAGGCGCACGCCGCTGAAGTCACCCAACCCCTTGCGCAGCGCCGCCGGCAGGTCGAATGCCAGGTCGGAGGGCAGAACCACCGCCAGCGGCTTGGGCGAAC
>JBFYSG010000121.1:0-5948 GCA_041301835.1 Chloroflexota bacterium
TCGGTCTGTGCCCGCGTTGTCAAAACTCCCAAATGGAGGCAAGAAAATGATGCTCTCAACGATCCCATGGATGCACATACCCGATGGTTTCCTGTCCACGCTGGTGGCGGTTGTCCTGTGGTTGCTGGTCCTCGCACCGCTGGGCATCGCCCTGCGCCGGGTGGGCAGGGACCTGGGCGAACGCCAGGTGCCGCTGATGGGTGTGCTGGCGGCGGCGATCTTCGCCGGACAGATGCTTAATTTCACCGTGGCGGGAGGCACCTCCGGTCACCTGATGGGGGCGGCGCTGGCGACCATCCTGCTGGGTCCGTGGGCGGCGATGCTGGTGCTGACGACCGTGGTGGGGGTGCAGGCGCTCATATTCCAGGATGGCGGGCTCCTGGCGCTGGGCGCCAACATCTTGAACATGGCAGTCATCGGCGTGATGGTGGCGCACTTCGTTTACCGCACGCTGCAGGGGTTGGCGCGCGGCAAACCCTGGGGCATGCTGGTGGGCGGTTTCCTGGCGGCATGGGTCTCGATCGTGGTGGCAGCCCTGGCGGCAGGCTTGGAACTGGCTGTCTCGGGCACCTCGCCTGCCAACCTTGCCATCCCGGCGATGGGTGGCATCCACATGTTGATTGGGATCGGGGAGGGGCTGATCACGGTCGGCGCGCTGACCTTTCTGAAAGCGGCGCGCCGCGACCTGCTGCAGCCGCAGTCTGCCGCCTCGACCGGAAGCAAGGGCATCTGGGTGGGGGGACTGGTGCTGGCGCTCGCCCTGGCGGTGCTCTCCCCCCTGGCGTCAGCCCATCCCGATGGGTTGGAATGGGTGGCGGAGCAGAACGGTTTCCTGGATGCAGCCACCGCCCCTATCTATGCCTTGATCCCCGATTATCTCTTCCCGGGTATCACGAATGAAGCCCTGGCGACGATCGTGGCGGGGCTGGCGGGGGTGCTGATCGTGCTGGGGGTGGTGCTGGCAGCCGGGCTCTTGAAGCGAAAGAAAGGGTCGGAACAGGATGCACGTCCACTTTCTTGATCCCTACCAGGCGGGCAGCAGCCCGGTGCATGCCCTGGATGCGCGCGTCAAGTTCATCCTGGCAACGGCGTTCATCCTGACTGCTTCGCTGACGCCCAACGCAGCCTGGGCGGTGTACATCCTGCTGCTGGCGCTGGTGCTGGCGGTGGAGCACCTCTCGGGGCTGGGCATCGGGTATGTCCTGAAGCGCTCGGTGCTGGCGCTGCCGTTCGTGCTGGCGGCGATCCCGGTCATCTTCACAGATGGTGAACGGGTGCTGTTCGCCTTTTCGCTCGGCTCGCTGACCGTCAGCGCACATGCCGAGGGGCTGGTGCGCTTTTTCAGCATTGTCTTAAAATCCTGGCTCTCGGTGCAGGCGGCGATCGTGCTGGCAGGCAGCACGCCCTTCCCACAACTGCAGCAGGCCATGCGGGCGGTGCGCCTGCCGCGCCTGCTGGTGGCGATGTTCGGGCTGATGTGGCGCTACCTGTTCGTACTGGCAGACGAAGCCCTGCGCCTGATGCGCGCCCGCTCAGCCCGTTCCGGGCACAGTGCCGAGCCGGGTTTGAAGCCCGGCGGCTCCCTTGCCTGGCGGGCGCGCGTCACCGGCGGGATGGCGGGCAACCTGTTCCTGCGGGCGCTCGAGCGTTCCGAGCGCATCTACCTGGCGATGGCGGCGCGCGGCTACGACGGCGAGATCCGAACCCTGCCGCTGCCCGCACTGCGCCGCGGGGCGTGGTCTGTGCTGGGATTCGGTCTGGCTGTATTGTTCCTGTTGCTCCTGAGCGGTATTTTATTGCGAGGTTGAGATGCATCATTCGATCGAAGTTGAACACCTGTCCTTTTCCTACCCGGACGGACACCCGGCGCTGCAGGATGTCTGCCTGTCCCTTGCCCCCGGCGAGAAGGCGGCGCTGGTCGGACCGAACGGGGCGGGCAAATCCACGCTGATCCTGCACCTGAACGGGATCCTCTCCGGCGAAGGCAGCGTGCGCATCTGCGGTATGCCTGTGGAGGCGAAGAACCTGGGGCGGGTGCGGGCGGCGGTGGGGCTGGTGTTCCAGAACCCGGACGACCAGTTATTCTCGCCGACGGTCTTCGAGGATGTTGCCTTTGGTCCGCTCTACCAGGGCTTGCCAGCCGCGCATGTGGAACGGCGTGTCAAGGAAGCGCTGGCGGCGGTGGGGATGGAAGCATACGCCGGGCGCGTCTCGCACCACCTCAGCGCGGGGGAGAAGAAACGCATCGCCATCGCCACCGTGCTGTCGATGCAGCCCGAGGTGCTGGTGCTGGACGAGCCGACTGCCGGGCTTGATCCACGCGCCCGCCGGGCGTTGATCCACCTGCTGCGCGACCTGCCGATGACCATGCTGGTCTCGAGCCATGACCTCGCCATGGTGCAGGAGATCCTGCCGCGCATCATCATCCTCGACGAGGGCAGGGTCGTGGCGGACGACCGTACGGCGCGGCTGATGAACGAATCCAGCCTGCTGGAGGCGCACGGTCTGGAAAAGCCGTGAACTGCCGCCCGGAGGGGGATCGGGGCAGGCAGCCGTTTGACATTCATCCCGCTTTACGCTAAACTATACGCAGAGTATTTCACGCGTTTTGGACACAAAGCGTGCCTGTAAAGGAGGTCGTATGACCGAAGCCCACCTCACAACCGAAACCGGACTGGCTCCGGCGTTGAACGCCTGGGAGATGTTCCTGTATGACCAGGGGCGTTCGACCAATACGGTCAAAGCCTTTCTCTCGGACCTGCGCCTGTTTGCCGGTTACATGCCCCCCGACAAAACCCTGGGCATGATCACCACCACGGATATCAACAATTTCCTCAAGTGGATGGAACACGAACGCGGCGTACCCTGCTCACCCAAGAGCCTGGCACGGCGCGCCACTTCGGTCAAGTCGTTCTTCCGCTGGCTGCAAAAGGGCGGCGTGCTGCTGGTGGACCCGGGGGAGAAGGTCGTGCAGCGCTCGGTGCTCAGCCCGCTGCCCGAGGTCCTGGAAGAAGCCGAGATCGAGGCGGCGCTGCTGGCGGCAGACCGCCACCGCCGGCAGTCCAAACCGGATGCCCGCCCGTACACCCTGCTGGCATTGCTGCTGGCGACCGGGATCAAGAAATCCGAGTGCCTGGGGATCCATCTGAACCACATCGACTTGAACGATCCCGGCGGACCGCTGGTCTTCGTGCGCTACGCCAGCCCTGCCAACCGTTATAAGGAACGCAAACTGACCCTGCCCGAGGATTGGGTGCCGGCGTACGAGGAATACCTGCTGCTCTACAACCCTCCCGACCGCCTGTTCCCCTGGTCGCCGCGCCGCCTGGAGTACCTGCTGGAGGACATCGGGCGCGAGGCGGGTTTGACCAAGCACCTGTCCTTCGACATGTGCCGCTGGACCTCTGCCCTGCAGGATTATTTAAGCAACGTCGAGCACGAGAAGATCCGTCAGAAACTGGGCGTCTCCAAGATCCAGTGGCGCGAGGTCAAGATGAAGCTGCGCCAGTTGGCGGGCAGGGAGTAGGTAGGGCGTAACAGACTGATTATCAAAAAACTCACCCGGCTGGGTGAGTTTTTTTGATCTGCGCTGCAGGGATGTGATCGGGCGTCGACAGGTTCCGCTGATCAAAGTATGGCATAGACCCATCTACGCCCTGGACAAGCTCAGTTTCAGCACCGTGCGGGTTGCCGGGGTGACCCGGCAGGGATGCCCCATGCGCAAGCCGGGGATCCAGGCGATCTGCCCCCCGGCGCACAGCAGCGGATAGCCGCGCCGCGCCGGGCGCGGCACCTTGTGATTGATGAAGAACTCGCGCACTTTGACGGTCTGCCCGCCCATGCCGAGGGGATGAAAGACATCCCCTGTGCGCGGCGGGCGCAGGCAAAGGTCCTCGCCCGCCAGGTCGGCGTCCAGGAAGGCGCTCCACGGGTCGGCGTTGTGCGACCAGTCATCGGGGTCCGCTGTACAGCGTTCCGCGCTGAGCGTCCAGCCGCCGGGCAGGTTGAGCGCCGTCCCGATCGGCACGCGCACTTCCTCCGCCAGCTGCGGCAGGTCTGCCTGCGGCAGGTCGGCTTCGTATGCCGCCAGCAGGATGCTGTCCTTGACGGCGCACAGGTACAAGCCGTTGATGAAGTCCACCCGGGCGCCTCGGGGCGGGTCCACGTAAGCGGCGGCGCGTTCCAGCGCCGCGAAGCCGATATCACGCACTGCCGGGCGCAGTTTTTCGCCCGCCCGGCGGAAGATGGCGCGGCGCAGGGCGGGGGGGCAGGCGCTGAGGTGCGCCGCGTCCAGGGCGATCCAGCCCTCGCCGGCATCCACGGCGGCATGTTCCCAGGCCTCATCCACCTGCGCCTGCAGCAGGGCGTGGTCGCCCTGCAGGGCAGATGCGCTGCGCAGCACGGCTTCGCGGAACCGGGGATTGTACTTTTCCAGTTCCGGGATCAGTTGATGGCGCAGCCGGTTGCGGAAGTAGGTCACGTCGGCGTTGGAGGCATCCACCTGCGGCGCCAGGTCGTGCAGGCGGCAGAAATCCTCGGTCTCGGCGCGCCACAGCGAGAGCAGCGGGCGCACGAGCGGGATCTCAGGGTCGAAGAGCGGCAGGATGAGGCGGTATTCCATGCCCTTCAGCCCTGCCAGACCCGCGCCGCGCAGGAAGTGCATCAGGACGGTCTCGACCTGGTCATCGGCGGTGTGCCCGACCGCCACCGCCTGGGCGCCCGACCGGCGGGCGGCGGCGAACAGGAAGCGGTAGCGCAGGTGTCGGGCGGCCTCCTCCAGGGACATGCCCTGTTCCGCCGCCCAGGCGCTCACATCGGCAGAGTCGCTCAGGAAGGGCAGGGCGCGCCGCGCCGCCAGTTCAGCCACGCAGGCTGAATCCTGCCCGGAGGTGGGGCGCAGGCGGTGGTCAAAGTGTGCCACCAGCAGGTGGTAACCGGCTTCCTGCAGGATGCCCAGCAGGCAGAGCGAGTCGGCACCGCCCGAGACGCCCACCAGGATGGGTCGGGAGGGGTCGAGTTGGCATTGTCGGCGCAGCACATCGTCCAGCATGGGGGCATCCCTCGGATATGGGTCTATTAAACCACAAACGCCGCCATAAAAAGGGATCACCGGACACAAGGTCCGGTGATCCAGGGAGGGGACATTGCCACCCTGCCCAGCCGGCGTGAGGGGTTCACGCTGACCGGTGGTGGCTGACACCAGAAATACCAGTAAAGGAGAACAGGTGTCTGGGAATATAGTACACTAAATTTATCTAAATTGTATTAAATTTGGATTAGAACCTTCAGCCTTTGCGCGCCTTGAAGAAACTCAACCACTCGTCCACTTCCTCCGGGTTGAGCGCGGCATCCTGGCTCGGTGTTTTGACCTGCATGCTGGCGCCGTGTATTTCGCGGGCAAAATCATCCGACGTGAGCACGCGGGCATGGGCGGCGTGCCCGGCAGATTGGACGCGATTGTCGGAACTGACCACCGTCCAATTGGGCGCCTGCTTCCCCAGCGCGCGCAGGCGGTTCTCGATGGCGGCATCCGCGCTGGAGCCGCGGCGGATGAAATGGGCGGTCACCGCGCCGGCTTTGCGCACCTGCTGGCTGCCCGGCGGGGACCCGTCGAAATAGACCTCCACCCGGGCGCGGCGCAAGCGGCAGAATTCCTGCAGGCGCGTGATGAGTTCCTGCTCATCATCGATGGATTCGAGCCGGAGACCGAGGCGGGGGATCAGGTTGTGACCGTCAACGAGATAGGGCATGATTCCTGGGCGGCGCAGCCGCTGTCGCAGCGGCGCTGCAGCACGCCAGGGATTGTATCATCCGCGCGCCGGGCGGGATAGGTGACTCACCACCCGAGGCAGGGTCAGGCGCCGATCCTGGCGCTGACCTGGATCTGGGGCGGGCTGGCGAAGTGCTGTTTGACCGCGCACAGGTCGAGATCGGAAGAGCACACGAGA
>JBFYSG010000126.1:0-2545 GCA_041301835.1 Chloroflexota bacterium
AGCAATGCGGTAAAAACCTGCTACCCGGCCAGGGAGCAGGGCTGCGCCTGTTCTTAATGTTCTTCTTCCTGATGCTGGCCGGCGTGTGCGCCTACTTGATGTACTGGAATTTCATCCGCGAGGAGGCGCCCAACCCGGAGAGCTTCTGGCTCAACCCGATCAGCTTGAGCGTGGGCATTCTGGTGTCGCTGATCCTGGCCTTTGTACTGGCCCTGCGCAGGATCCCCACGTACAAGCGTTATGAAATGCGCTCCTCGCGCCATCGGAACCTCGACATCCACCAGTCCATCGCGGACCTGACCAGCGCGTTGGAGCTGGCACCGGATCATGAGCAACATTCCCTGCTCAAACAACGCCGTTCGCTGTACGAAAAGATTGGCGATTCGACCAACGCTGACCGCGACCGGTTGGCATTGGCACTTCACCCTGAGGCGTGGAAGTCTGAGGGGGATTTCCTGAGCGTGTTTGGAGGGTTGGAAGGCGATGCCTTCAGTTGGAGCATGCGCAGGGGAGCAATCAATACACTGCTAGCATCAGGCATTGCGGTTGCCCTGGGCTACTGCCGGGCCTGCAAAGCAGTGGTGGAACTGAACAAGGACAAGAGATGCCCGGTGCATCCGAAGATCAAGGGTCGCGACGAGGAACTCGTCATCCCGGCGGATGTTGCAGCGGGAAAACTGGCGGTGCTGGCGAAGCTAGAGCACAAGGAGGCATACCTGGCACAGGAGATCACCAAACTGCTGGAGGCAAAGGATGCGGTGGCACTGGCATACTGCCCGCGCTGTGCGGGCGTGATGGAGCTGGATGCCCAACGGCGCTGCCCGCATCATCCAAATGGGAAGTTAAAGGGGGTGGCATACGATCTGCCAGGTAATTTTGAGGCACGCAAACGGCAGATGCTGCGCGAGCGACACTGGAAGAAGGTGAACAATACACGCAACACGGTGGTGCTGGTGCTGACACTAGCTGTGCTGGTGATGTCCTATTTCGTTTTCCTGAAGTGAGAGAAGAAATGGGGCTTGCCCCCGCCAAGCCGAGGCCCGCAGGAAACATACACCAGATAGTTCTTTCGTTTTTAATCTTATTAGGTTCTTCCCCTCGTTTCGCTGTTCCACGGCGGGATGCCTTACCGCGCTCTGTGCATTGCTGGACGCGGGAGCGTCCGAGGAGGTGACAACGCAGAGCGTCGTCACAAGAAGAAGATGAAGCCCGTTTCAACGGGCTTCGTTCTTTTAACCGGGGGATTTACCCCCCGGCGGGTAGGGTATGGAGTCTTACTTCACAATCACAGTATCACTGCTGCTGCGGCCAAAGACCTCCGGTGAGTACATCTCCTCGGCCTTGGCGGGGGGCACGACGAACGTACCCGGAGTGGTGGCGCGGGCGATGTAAGTGTACTCATAAACGCCATCCCACAGCAGCGAGGCGAAGGCCTCGGCGCGCTCGTCGCGCAGGTTCTGGTGCTCGTACCAGGTGCCCCACCACCACCAGCCGTAACGGTAATCCGGGCTGTTGGGGTCCTGGGGCAGTATCCCGGTGACGGCCAGGGCCGGGTTGACGATCTCCAGCCCGGCCGGCAGGGGATCGACCAGGGCGACGTGGTAGCGGCGGTTGTCGGCTACCATGGTCAGGCGGATGCGGACGCGAGCCCCGGCCTTGATGTGCCAGACACCATCTTCGTCCTGCCAGACATCCTCGGGATCATCCACGGCTTCGTAGACCCGCTGAACGATGAAACCCATGTCGAGCGGGGCCAGTTCCAGGTCGGTGGGGGCGTAGCGCAGACCGAGGCGGTAGTAGAGCCGGCCGGTCCCATCTTTATCCAAGATCAAATCCTGCGTTTCCCCACCACCCAGTTCTGGGTCGACCAGGTAAGCCATCGGGATCTCGGTGGTGTGCCGCTCGGTGGTATAGCCTTCGTAGATATGCTCCCCGGCGTAAGTCTCACCCAGCCAGATGCGGGCGACGAAATCGGGCGTCTGGGCCTCGTAGGTGTTGAAGTAGCGGTCGAGGGCGAGCAGCACGAAGACATTCTCCTGGGTGTTGCCCCAGCGGCCGCGCGTGCGGTGGGCCAGCAGGCCATTGACTAGCTTGGGGATCAGGTCGCTGTCCGGATCGTCGGCGATGAGGGCATCCAGCAGGATGGCATCCGTGCGCCGGTCGGAACTGAGCAGCAGGTAGGTCTGGTCGCTGTAGGTGGTGGTGAAGTTGGCCGCCCCGGCGGTCTCGACCACCTGGTTGGCGACATGGCGGCGGATGGCTTCCAACTCGGGAACGGAGTTGGGGTCATCGACCAGAACCTGCCAGACCCAGCCAACGGCTTCGAGGGGGAGGCTCTCCAGCCCGGCCTCGGCGATCAATTGGCGCGCCTTGGCGGGGTCGCTATCATTCATCAGGTCGCGCACATACAGGGCGTAGGCACTCAGCGTCCAGCGGGTCTGCTGGTCGTACCAGTACGGATAGTAGCTCTCGATGTTCTGCAGGTAAACCAGCAGTTGTTCCTGCATGGAGGCTGGGACAGTATAGCCCTTGAGTTCGGCCCGTT
>JBFYSG010000127.1:0-3255 GCA_041301835.1 Chloroflexota bacterium
CAGCCATGATAAGATGCCTGCACGTCCTTAGCGGTATTCCAACGGCACGACCTTACAGGTGACCCATGAAAAGACTGACCCGGCGTGAATTCTTGAAACTGTCGGCACTCGGCTCGGGGGGCGTACTGCTCGAGCAGCTGCTCACTTCCTGCGGTGTCCCAGCCGCCAGCCCCAGCCCGGCGCCCCCTGCGGAGGGAGATGCCACCCCCGCCGGAGGTCCCAGCGCCACCGCCTTCCAGCCCGGCGCGGATACCCCCGCCGCGACCCCCACGGATCCCGCTCCCAAGCCCGACCTGGTGGTGGTGCGCGGCGGCGGACCGGAAGCCATGCTGCGCCGGGCATTCGAGTCGCTCGGCGGGATGGGCGCCTTCGTCCCGGCAGGGGCGCGGGTCGTGATCAAGCCCAACATCTGCAACGCCTACCACACCTACGAATACGCCTCCACCACCAACCCGTGGGTGGTGGGCGGATTGGTGCGCCTGTGCCTGGAGGCGGGCGCCGCCGGGGTGAGCGTCTTCGATTTCCCCTTTGGCGGCAGCGCCCAGGATGCCTACCAGACCAGCGGCATCCGCGAGCAGGTGGAGGCAGCCGGAGGCGTGATGGTGGTGATGAGCAACCTGAAATTCGTGCCGGTGGGCATCCCCGGGGCGCTGGTGCTGGGCGAGACCCACGCCTACCAGGACGCCCTGGATGCGGATGTGCTCATCAACGTGCCGATCGCCAAGCAGCACGGCTCGACCCGCCTGACGCTGGGGATGAAGAACCTGATGGGGCTGGTGCAGAACCGCAACACCCTGCACACCATCGGACTGCACAAGAGCATTGCCGACCTGGCGAGCCTGTTCCGCCCGGAACTGACCGTCATGGATGCCGTGCGCATCCTGACCGCCAACGGTCCCACCGGCGGCGACCTGGCGGATGTGCGCCGGCTGGATACGGTCATTGTCAGCCCCGATATCGTGGCGGTGGACGCCTACACCACCCGCCTGTTCGGCATGAACCCCGAGGATATCGACTATATCCGCCGGGGCGCCGAACTCGGGCTGGGGCGTCTCGACCTGGAGAACCTGCGCATCGAGGAGATCGAGGCGTAGGGCAGGGCGGCGGTGCGGATGGCAAACCTCTCTCAAATGAAAAAGGACCTGCGGCGCAGGCGCGCCTGGGTGACTGCCCGCAAGGTGACGCAGTACCTGATGCTGGCGCTCTTCCTGCTGTTGTTCCTGCTGGCGCGCCGCGACGGCGGCTGGAGCGGGGAGGTCAGCAACCTGCCCTTCCGCCTGGACCCGCTGACGATGCTGGCGAACCGCCTGGCCGGACCGGCTGCGGCGGGCGCGGGGCTGGCGATCATCACTCTGCTGCTGACGCTGGTCTTCGGGCGCGCCTGGTGCGGCTGGATCTGCCCGCTGGGCACGGTGCTCGACCTGGTGCCGCTGAAGCGCGGGCGCGGCAAGCGCCGCCCGCCGGCGGAAGGCTGGCGCATGGCAAAGTCGATCCTGCTCGCCGCCACGCTCAGCGCGGCGCTGCTCGGCAGCCTGACCCTGCTGGTCTTCGACCCGCTGACGCTCTTCTACCGCGCCCTGACGACCGCCCTGCTGCCCATGCTGGACAGGGTGGTGCTGTGGCTGGAAGGCGCGCTCTTCCGCCTGCCCTTCCTGTCGGAGCCGGTGGCTTCGTTCGACGCCTTCATCCGCCCGGCGCTGCTGCCGGTGACCCCCGATCATTTCCGTGACGGGCTGCTGTTCGGGCTGCTGTTCGCCGGGGTGGTCAGCCTGAACCTGATCGCCGAGCGCTTCTGGTGCCGCTACCTGTGCCCGCTGGGCGCCATGCTCGGCTGGCTGAGCAAGATCGCGCTCTTCCGGCGCGTGCCGGGCGAGTCCTGCACGGCTTGCTCGCTGTGCCCGGAGCGCTGCCCGACGGGCACGATCGACGCCCAAAAAGGCTACGCCAGCGATCCCTCGGAATGCACCATGTGCCTGGAGTGCCTGACGACCTGCTCGCACAGCCGGGTGGTGTTCACGCCCAAGCCCGCCGCATGGCAGGCGTACGACCCCGGCAGGCGGGCGTTCCTGAACACGATCGCCTTGAGCGCGGCGGCGGTGGTGCTGACCCAAAGCGGCGCACTCGCCAAGCGCGAGCCGCCCTTCCTCATCCGCCCGCCCGGGGTGCGCGAGGCGAACGAGGATGCGTTGGAGGTGACGCGCTGCATCCGCTGTTCGGCGTGCATGCGCACCTGCCCGACGAATGCCATCCAGCCCGGCGTGCTGGATGCCGGTCTGCAGGGCTTCGGCGCGCCGCTGATCGTGGCGCGCCTGGGCTACTGCGACTTCGCCTGCAACGCCTGCGGGGAGGTCTGCCCGTCGGGCGCCATCCCGGCGCTGAGCCTGGAGCAGAAGCGCCTGACCGTGATCGGCAAAGCCTACATTGACGAGGATCGCTGCCTGCCCTGGGCGGATGGGACGGAGTGCTTCGTGTGCGAGGAGATGTGCCCGCTGCCCGAAAAAGCGATCGTCCTGCAGGAGGCGGAGCCGGGCGGGGTGCGCGCCCCGCTGGTCAAGCGCGAGCTGTGCATCGGCTGCGGCATCTGCGAGTACAAGTGCCCGGTCAACGGCGAGGCTGCCATCCGGGTGTACGTGCCGGACGCCGCCGTGGCGTAGGATCGCGTTCCATTTTGGAGGAACAAGAGGAACAAATCACAAAACAACGAGGAACAACGTCCTTTGCCCTGTCGATGGAGAGGAGCAGGTGGGCGGTGGCGCCGACGGTGTGGGCGCGCGGGGAGCCGGAGAAACTTTGGGCAAGGCGGGAGGCGAGAACCACGTGGTGTGCTCCTGGGGAAAAGGAAGCGCGGCGGTGAGGAGCCGCCGCTCGGGTTAATTGTAGCACAAATATTCTAGATTACTAGAGGTAGTTTGGGGAGGACTTGGAGCCGGTGTTAGGCAGAACCCTTTTTCCTCGCTAAATATATATATCGAACTATCGCATTCCTCTCCACATACTCCTTGAAATACCGATTCTCTCCCACCCGGGCTTGATACAGAAATTCATTTCCTTCCTCCTCAAATACCACCTTTAATTCTTCGCCTACTTCGCAGTTCATCAACCAATGCTCCTTAACATTTTTTGTAAAGTCATACCATTCGTACTCATACTCTTTCAATCTCAAAATCTTTGCAAGATCAGTCTGATCTGGCAATAATGTGTCGTCATTCCCAGGCTCTCCTATCTGAAAATATGTTATTAGCAGTTCCCCGGAAG
>JBFYSG010000130.1:0-5975 GCA_041301835.1 Chloroflexota bacterium
CTTCCGATCTTCCTGACCGCCGACATACCCGACCATCGCCTTGCCGGTGTTGATCGCCACCCCCACCACGCTGGGGCGGTACGCCTCGGGTGGTTCCGCCTCTTTCACGTATTCGATGATCTCCCACGCAACGATGACCGCCCGCTCCTCGGCAGCCTTGCTCTCGCGGCTCTCCATGAAAACCGCCAGCAGCCCGTCGCCCAGGTACTTGACCATGCCGCCCTTCTTGAACACGGCTTGCGAGGCGAACTGGTAAAAGGCGTTGAGATAGGCGGTGAATTTTTCCGCCCCGATGCGTTCCGCCAGCCCGGTCGAATCCGCCATCTCGGCAAACATGACCGTCACCTTGCGTTCCGCCAGGTCGGGCAGATGCCCGGTCTTCAGGTAATCCTTCAGGATGTCGTCGGCTTCGATCGGCGAGACGAAGCGCATCAGCAGCTGCTTGACCTGCCCCTCGCGCTTGACCCTTGCCAGCAGTTCGATGCGCTGCAAGGTCAGGGTGGTCTGGTGGCTGATGGCAACCGCCAGCTGCATGTCGCGCTTGTCGAACGGGCGCGCCCCGGGGCGCACCTTCTCCATGTAGATCAGCGCCAGCGGTTTCCCGGCGCTGACCACCGGCACACAGATGGCGGTCGGGCTGGTCTCCACCGAGGCATGCCGGATGGTCTTGACGATCAGGCTGTCGCCATCCTCCATCGAGATGGTCTTGAAATCCTGGGCAAGGATGATCTCGCAGATATCCACGCCCATGGCGTGCTTGATCGTATCCACCACCTGGGTGATGGCGCTGTCCACATCCGTGACCGTGTTCAGTTTCTCGGTGATCTCCTGCAGCAGGATGGGATGCTGGTCCACCGCTTCCAGCACCAGGTCGCGCGTGAACATGGTCGTGCCGGTGATGCCCTTCTGGTCCAGCGCGGAACTGCTGATGCGCGTCAGGTGGATCATCGTCTGCCCGATGCGGATGACATCCTCGTGCTGCAGGCGCACCAAGCCCGAGATCTTCGTCCGGTTGACGTAGGTGCCGTTGGAACTTTTCAGGTCCCTGATGGTCACCAGTTCGGGCAGCGGGTCGTAGAACAATTCCGCATGCCGGCGCGAGGCGGCGACGTCGTTGATCACGATGTCGCAGGTGTCCATGCGCCCGAGCAGCATCTTGCCGGGCGCCAGCTTCATTTGCAATGGTTCACTTCGGGGGTTGGTGATGGTTAATGACCACATGGATCGCAAGCCTCGCCAAAAGTCTCTTTTCCATTATCCCTGACGAATAAAGTGTACACTATATTCCCTTAATAAACAACAAGGCTGCACACGAAAAACCTCACCCGGAGGCAAAAACCGGCTTAACGCGGGCGGCGTTAAGCCGGTTTTGGGATAAAAATGCCCGATCCTTGCGGACCGGGCATCCAGTCGCTCAACCCAACTGAGCGCGCATCTTCTCGGCGGTCTCGACCAGCGCCGCCAGGCGCTCGCGCTCCTTCTGCACCACCTCCGCCGGGGCTTTGTTGGCGAAATCCGAGCCGAGCAGTTTTTCCAGCCGCGCCACCTGCGCAGCCACCCCTGCCAGCTCCTTTTCCTGGCGCAGACGCTCGGCATCCAGGTCCACCATCCCCGAAAGCGGGATGTGCACCTCCACCGGACCGACCACCAGCGTGACCGCATCGGCAGGCTTGTCCCCCGCCGTCTGGATGCTGACCTGCTCCCTGTCCAACCCCGCCAGCGCGGCGATCAGCGCCGCCTGCGCCTCCAGCAGCTCCGTCCGCCCGCCGCCGACCAGCATCGCCGGGATGCGCCGGGCAGGCGGCACTTTCTTCTCCGCCCGCAGGTTGCGGATGGCGCGGATCGTCTCCTGCAGCAGGCTGAAATCCTCCAGCGCCGCGGCTTCCCACGCCTCCGCCGGGCGCGGCTCGGGGAACGACGCCGCGATCAGCGCCTCGCCCCAGCCCTGCGCCAGTTCCGCCAGCGGGGAGCCCAGCAGGGCGCGCCGCAGGTGACCCCACAGTTCCTCGGTCACGAAGGGGGTGAAGGGATGCAGCAGGCGCAGGCAGATGTCGAGCACGCGCGCCAGCGTGGCGGCGGTCTGGCGGGCGCGGGGTCCCCCCGCCGCGGCTTGCAGCTTGGCAGCCTCCACGTACCAGTCGGCGTAATCCGACCAGAAGAACTCGTACACCTGGCGCCCGGCTTCCCCGTACTGGTGCGATTGGAACAGGCGCTCGACCTCGCGCACCACCGCCTGCAGCCGCGCCCAGATCCACGAATCCGCCAGCGTCCACGGCGCCGCCTCACCGGACGCCTCCGGTCCGGAAGCCTCCGCTTCCAGGCTGTTGACCGCGTTGACCACGAACCTGCCCGCGTTCCAGATCTTGTTGGCAAAGTTGCGGTTGCCCTCCACCTTCTTCAGCGAGAGGTTCATGTCGTTGCCGGGCGTGGAGCCGACCAGCAGCGTGAAGCGCAGCGCATCCGTGCCGTATTCGTCCATCACCGGCAGCGGATCGATGCCCGTGCCCTTGCTCTTCGACATCTTCTGCCCGTCCTCGTTGCGCACCAGCCCGTGCAGGTACACCGTGGAGAAGGGCACCTGCCCGGTGAATTCCAGCCCGTCCATGATCATGCGCGCCACCCAGAAGAACAGGATGTCGTAACCCGTCTCCATCATCGTGGTCGGGTAGAAATACTTGTAATCGGGCGTCTCGTGAGGCCAGCCCAGCGAGGAGAAGGGCCACAGCCCCGAGGAGAACCAGGTATCCAGCACATCCGGGTCCTGCTGGATGTTCTTCCCGCCGCAGTGGGCGCACAGCAGCGGGTCGAGCCGCGTGCAGGTCTTGCCGCCGCAGTCGGCGCAGTACCACACCGGGATGCGGTGCCCCCACCACAACTGCCGCGAGATGCACCAGTCCTTGATGTTCTCCAGCCAGTTGAAATACACCTTCTCGAAGCGCTCGGGGATGATGCGCACGCGCCCGTCGCGCACCGCCGCCAGGGCGGCTTCCGCCAGCGGCTGGATGCGCACGAACCACTGCTCCGAGATCATCGGCTCCACGATCTCGCCGCCGCGCTGCGTGCGCGGCACGTTGAGCGTGTACGGCTCCTCCTTGATCACCAGCCCGGCGGCTTTCATGTCCGCCCACAACTTCTGGCGGCACTCGAACCGGTCCAGCCCGGCGTAGGGTCCGCCCGTGGCGGTCACCTTCGCCTCGCTGTCCAGCATGGACAGCACCGGCAGGGCGTGGCGCTCGCCGATGGCGTAATCGTTCGGGTCGTGCCCGGGGGTGATCTTCAACGCCCCGGTGCCGAATTCCGGCGTGACGTACTCGTCGGCGATCACCGGCACGGCGCGCCCCAGCATCGGCACGACCACCTTGCGCCCGATGAACTTCTGGTAGCGCGCATCCTGCGGATGCACCGCCACCGCCGTATCCGCCAGGATGGTCTCGGGGCGCGTCGTCGCCACCGGGATGAACGCATCCCCATCCGCCAGCATGTACTTGAAGTAGTACAGCGTGCCCGGCTCCTCGGCGTACTCCACCTCCAGGTCGCTGACCGCCGTCTTGAGACCCGGCGACCAGTTGATCAGCCGCGGTCCGCGGTAGATCAGCCCCTTCTCGTACAGGCGCACGAAGGCTTCGCGCACCGCCAGCGACAGCCCCTCGTCCAGCGTGAAGCGCTCGCGTTCCCAGTCGCACGAGGCGCCGATGCGCCGTATCTGCGAGGTGATGATGGCGTGGTATTTCTCCTTCCACTGCCAGACGCGCTCGATGAACGCCTCGCGCCCCAGTTCCTCGCGCGAGACCTCCTCGGTGCGCAGCAGGTCGTTCTCCACCTGCAGTTGCGTCGCGATGCCGGCATGGTCCGTGCCCGGCACCCACAGGCTGGGCACGCCCTTCATGCGCTGGTAGCGGATCATCAGGTCTTCCATCGCCACGAACATCACGTGCCCCAGGTGCAGTTCGCCGGTCACGTTCGGCGGCGGGATGGAGATCACGAACGGCTTGACCTGCGGGTCGAAGCCCGGCTTGGCAGGGTCGTTCGACGGCTTGAAGTAGCCGCCCTCTTCCCACATCTTGTAGATGCGCCCCTCGGTGGACTTGAAGTCGTATGCCTTCGGTAACTGGTATTCGCTCATCTGCCTGCTCCTTAAAATGAAAACCGTCCTGCTTGAGGACGGCATTGTGCCGCGGTACCACCTCAATTCACCCCTGCGGGTGCGCTCTGTGCCTGACCATCATCAGGCTGGTCGCTAACGGGACCTCCCGTGCCGGTCTACTTTCACGTGGATTTCTTCGGCAGTGACGCTGTGCGACTTCGGCGCGGGCTTGCCGGGGAGGCTTTCAGCCTGTGACCTCCTTCTCTAACGGCGTGCCGCCTGCCTACTACTCACAGGATGGGTGGGATTATACGCACCCACAGGGCTGTAGTCAAGGAGCGCGCGGCGCGTAGTGTCCCTCCGCCTATCAACTGTCATTGCGAGCCGCACTCTGGCGAAGCAATCTCATGGACAGTTAAGCGCCCGCCACAACCTGTCCTGACGATCTGTGTCAGGGCACCTGCCCTGGCGATCTGTGTCAGGGTAATCCCCGAAGGGGTATGTCTTTGCGAGCCGCACTCTGGCGAAGCGATCTCATGTTGTCACCCCTGGAACTTCAATACTATTCACGCTTGGAGAGGATCGGCGCGATAATGGTACGCAGGCTTGACCCGTCGATAAAGCAAAACAGTGGGATTCCATTGATAAGAAAGGCTTCAAGAATGCACTCAATAAGTGAAGATGTGCAAGAGTTGCAAAAACAGCTCAAGCAGGGATCGATCCAGAAGGCGTATCGGGCTCTGCTCTCCTACATGGCGGAACTGCGCACGCATTTTGTCAACATGTATGGAGATTCTGCCGTCTCTGCTCTCTACCAGGGATACATGGACATGACCTATTTCGCCTTGTTCCCGCCTGCCCTCAAGAGTCTCGACCTGAAGGTGGCGATCGTCTTCAACTACGAGGCTTTCAGGTTCGAAGCATGGCTTGCCGCCCGCAACCGGAAAGTTCAGCGTCAGTATTGGGATCTCTTTAAAGACAACCAGTGGACCGGGTACCGCCTGGTCGCGCCCGCAGCCGGCATCGATTCCATCCTCGAGTGCGATCTAACCCGTGATTTCGACCTGAGCCATTCAGACATCTTGACTTCCAACATTGAAACGGTCACGGTCGCGTTCATCGCCGAGATTGAGCGCTTCCTTTCTGAACATCCACGCCAGGACTAGTCTTCAATTCACCCTCGGGGCATGCCACATATTCTGCCCTCGCTGGCGCCGCGATATGGTGAACGATTATTAATAAATGGCGCGATAATAATAAAGTCTCTCCCGGCACGCAAAACAAGCCAGATCGAGCACGACATACCAAGGAGGACATATGACCCAGATCGAGGCAGGGACCGACCAGCAAGCCGCACCCATCAAACCCAAGGCACAAGTGATGGGGATCCTATCCATCATCATGTTTGGATTGACGCTCTGCGTCCTGCTGGTGGGCTTTGGCTTGATCGCCCTGGCGTATACCCCCACCAGGGGCGCCGGAGAGGGTGCCGGGAATGCCTTCTTAATCGGCGGCAGTCTGCTGATCGTCTCAGCGGTTCCCATCCTCATCGGAAACCTTATTGGTTGTGTATTTGGGATCATCGGACTTGTCCAAAAGAACAGGCGCAAGGGTTTGGCGATCGTTGGCACAACCTTGAACGGCATTCTCCTGCTTGTCTATTTGGCTCTATTCCTGGTGCTGACATTCAATGTGAACAGGTGGTAGCGTCGCGTTGCATCCTGGTGCACTCGCAGGGCTTGCCCCTGCCCTCGAAGGGCAGGGGTTTCCACTTGGTCTGCTTCCCCCATCGGGTTCCCCCCGGATTCACCCTTGCCATCCCGCCCATCGGGTCTATAGTTAAGGTAAGCGGTTCGTCACCGCAACATATTCATTTAATCCACAGGAGCGC
>JBFYSG010000131.1:0-9286 GCA_041301835.1 Chloroflexota bacterium
CCTCGAACCGCGGGGCGACCAGGTTCATCAGCGCGCCGCGTGCCAGGAAACCGATCACCGCCAGCAATGCCCAGGGCTAGAAGCCGATCATCAGCAGGAAACCGATGCTGGCAACCTGCCCCAGCACCACGGTGCGGATCTTCCCGCCCAGGTTGCCCACCAGGCGCGGACCAAGAATGCACGCCACCCCCGTAACCAGCGACGCCATGCTGAACAGGATGCCCAGCGAGGCATCGCTCATACGGTACCGTTCGGCAAAGAAGACATTGAAGTAGGGCACCAGCATGGCGGCGCCGAAGCCGATCGCCAGGTTGGGCAGCGAGAGTTTCCACGTCAGCGGGCGCAGGAACACTCTGCCGATGGAGACTTTGTCCGCTTTGTCCACCGGCTTTACCTGCGCCGGGTCTGCCGCCGGTTCGCGGATCAGGAAAAGAGGCACAAGCACCAGGAAACTGGCGCTGACGCTGACCAGCAGGACCCCCTGGTATGCCCCTGCTCCGCTGGTGACCCCCAACCAGGTGCGGAAGATGCCCGGCAGGTAGCCTGCCAGGAAACTGCCCAGCGTGCTCGCCAGCGGGAACATGCCGAAACTGAAACTGAAGAGCACATCCCGGCTCTTATCATTCGACACCTTCATCATGAAAGGCGCATGGCTGAGCGCATACAATTGCCCGGTGGCGCCCCAGGCGAGCGCCAGCACGATGATCAGCGCCTGGGTCTTCACCAGCACCATCCCGAGGATGGCGAGGTTCGCCAGGGTGAAGCCGATGATCATGGCGCGTTTCCGCCCGATGCGGTCGGAGAGCAGCCCCATCGGCACGCCCAGCACCAGCGCGGCGATCGAAGGCGCGGCGTTCACCATGCCCAGGAAATCGCGGCTGTACCCAGCCTCCAGGATGTACAGGTTCAAGAACAGGTAAAAGCCGCTGAACAGCAGCCCGTCCATGAAGACCGCCGCCAGGAACAGGCGACCGGGCTTGCTCAGACCCCGGTATTGGTCTAGGATGGAACGCAGGAAAGTTCTCATGGTCAATTCACTGCCAGCACGCTGGAAGCCTGGCGCGGGAAGAGCGTGTTCAGCAGCACACGCGGCTCGTCGCCGGTGTACCAGCAATCGGCGTAGGACTGCTCGAGTTCCTCGAAGGAACGGTAGCCGAAGACCATCTGCAGGAAACTCAGGTCGGGGAAGGCAGCCGCGCCGTGCTCTTCAGGCGTGGGCATCCAGGGTTCGATGGCGGTCAGGCGCCCCTGTTCCAGCGCCAGGCGGATGCCGGAGCGGTAGAAGGAGACCTTGATCTCCCCGCTGTAGCCGACCAGCACCGAGGCAGCCAGGCGCGCCTCCAGCACCGGGCGTATAGGACGCAGGAAGTTCGCCAGGTCGGGCAGGCGCACGAACCAGGCATACGGGTCACGCAGGCGCGGTAATTTTTCCTTGAACAGGTCATAACTGGGGTGTTGGCTTCCGAACCAGAAACTGTATGTCGTCCGGACCGCCGGCTTGCCGTCGCGCCGGGCATAGTCTGCACCCGTGTTCCACAGGTAGCGCGCCACCGCCGGGCTGACCTCCAGCCAGGAGACGCCGGCTTTCAACTCGTATTGATAAGCGACCAGACCCGTATCCCAGCAGTACCAGGGATGGGATAGGTAGCCCAGCGCTTCCTTCTTCCCTGCATCTTCGATGATGCGGTACTCCAGGCGCGAAACATTCGACTCGCTTTGCCCGTTCAGCATATAACGCCACTGCGCTTCATCATAAAGACAACTGACCAGGTAGCGCTGGCTGGCGCGGGCATGGACCTCCATCAGGAAGGGGATGTCGCGCGCCTCCGCCGGTCGGAAGACGAACCGTTCGACCTCGTCCGGCTTCAAGATCGGCAGCTGCGCCTCGAAGCCGGTCCTGCCGCCGCCCAGTTCCATGCCCATCTCGTAACCGAACAGTTTGTAGTAGAACGGGATGCCGGTGATGCCGAGCAGCAGTTCGCCGCGCGCCGCGCTCCAGCGGTGGACCTCGTCGAACTGCCGGCGCACCAGTCCGCGGTTGCGGTATTCGGGCAGGGTGCCCACATGTTCCGGGCGACCCACCGGGATGGGGATGCCGGCATACGACCAGGTCTGGGAGATCAGGTTCATGGAAGAGACAATGCGCCCGCTGGCAGATTCGACCACCAGCGTGCAGTCATCTTCATGGAATGTGGGATGGGGTCGGGCGAGCAGGTCGTGCGTCCAGGCGCCCAGGCGGGCGTCGGGCTGATTGAAACCATCCTCGCTGTGGATGCGGCTGTTGAACTCCGCCAGCGCGTCGGCATCCTCGCGCCGCGAGCGGCACAAGTACAAGCCCTCGCCCAGGTCCTGCAGGACCGGGCGCTCATTCATCTTGATGTTCATGGTCTTCCCTGTCAGGCGACCTCTCCCCCTTGCAGGTGGAAGGTCACCGGTGATCGTTGATCAAATGCTTCAACTCTTCCAGCGCAAGGTGCGGCTGGGTGAAATGGATGCCGTGCATGCCCAGCGAACGGGCAGCCTCGACATTGGCGGGGACGTCATCCACAAAGACCGATTCCTCGGGCTTGGCGCCCAGTTCCTCGAGCGCCAGGCGGTAGATCCCCGCCCCGGGCTTCATCATGCCGACTTCGGCGGAGATGACCATGTGGTCGAAGACATCCGCAAAACCGTGCTTTGTGATGAAGGCACGCAGCCCGGACCAGGCATTGCTGATGAGACACACCTGGCATGCCGGGCGCGCCGCCCGCAGGAAGTCCAGCAGGACCGCATCGGCGCGGTCGCCGCCAAAGAAATCGGCGAGGATCTCATCCGCTTTGGTGCGCTCAAGGTGCAGGGCTTCTGCCACCGCCTGCCAGTGGGCTTCCTCCGGGATCTCTCCCGTGGAAGCCCGCAGGCTGCTCTCGCTTTCAAAGACGATCTTTTCAAGGTCCCGAACGGTCAGACCGCTGCGCTCGGCGGCGCGCTGGCGCGGTCCTTTTTCCTCGGTGCGGACGATGACTCCGCCGAAATCGATATAGATGTTCCGGACGCTCATTTCTTCTTCATCCCGCCGGATGCCTTGCCGACGGTCTTCCCGGCGGGGGTGGATTTCTTGGCGGCAGGTTTTTTCACTGCAGGCTTCTTGACTGCCGGCTTGGCAGGCGCAGGTTTCTTCGCCGCGGCTTTGACGGGCGCCGGCTTGGCTTTCGCCGCCTTGACAGCGGTCTTCCTGACCGTGGTCACCCCGCCACCCGCTTTGTTGGCGCCCTGGCGCACGCCAGCCTGCGCTGCCTTCACAACCGGCTTGGCTTCCGCCTTGACCGGCTCAGTGACCCCGTGCTCCAGGTCCTTGATGATCTTGCGCCATTGCGGAATGAACATTTCAATGCGCCTGCCTTCCACGCGGTTGGCGCGGCGGCACTTGGGACAATGCGCATCGTAATACTTTTGCTTGTGCAGGTCCATGTGCTGGAGGGCGGCAAGCATTTCATCCCTGCTGATCGAAAACATGGTTTGGCAATAGGAACAGCGCAGTTGCATGGTGATCTCCTTTCGGATGGCAAGACGATGGATGACGGTTTGATTCAAGAAACCATCTCAATTGTACTCCATCGGCTTGCGGATGTTGACAGCACAGGTTCAGGCGTTCTCCACAGGCTTGCGGTAGAGCACCTGCTGTTTCACCGGGCGGTAGCCCACACTTTCATACAGGCGCGTGGCGCCGGAGATGTTCTCCGAATCCACGCTCAGGGCGGTCTCGGTCATGCCCATTTCCTTGAACATCTGCATGCTCTGGACCAGCAGGGAACGCGCCAGCCCCATCTTGCGCCAGGGTTGTCGGGTGCAGATGCCCTCGGTGTAGCCGCGCTTGCGCCCGTATTCCTCGTTCTCATCCTTGTCGATGAAGTTATGGATGACGCTGGCGAACTGGTCGCCAGCCCAGGCGACCTTCCACAGTTCGGGATGGAAATCCGGGCTCTCGAACTGCGCCTGGTATTCTTCCTCGCTCATATCCCGGGCGCCCCAGTGGTCCCTGAAGGCTTCATTGCTGCCATCATGGATCGTGCGGATGTCCTCCGTCCTCACCGGTCGCACTTCCAAGCCCGCGGGCATGGGCGCTTCGGGGAAGGGCTCGCTCAGGTCGCGAACCATGTGTGTTTCGTAGCGCACCGGGCGGTACTCGACCCTTTCGAGCAGGCGGATCAGATCCTTCTCGGTGGTAAAGGGGTCGACCTGGAAATATTTCTTCACCTCCGGCGGGTGCGCTGCGGCGATCTGCCGGATGCGCGCCTCCCCTGCCGCCCACATGGCAGAGCCGATGCCCTGGTGCCGCCATGCCGGGTGCAGGAAGCCGAACGGGCGGTAGAGCCGGATGCCCTCCAGCAGTTCTTCCCAAAGCACGCGCCCGTAAGCGATCACCTGCCCATCCAATTCGGCGAAAAGCATATCCGTCTGCGGATCACAGTTCTCCAGGTGCCGGTAGGTGATGGCAATATCCTCCACTTTCGTCGTCCGATCCACGCCATCAGCCGTTTTGCAGGCAGCGATGAGCGCCGCCATGTGGGGGTAGTCGGATTCGCCGCAGAAACGGCGGAAGGTCAACCCCGGGAGGGCGGGTGCATTGGGGATCTCAATGATCGCGTTCATTTCTTCTCCTCCTGTGCTTTCAACCAATCGGCGCGCAGGATGCCCATGAAGATCACATCCCAACGGCGCCCCTCGCGCAGCAGCGTGCCGCGTTCGCGCCCCTCGTGCACAAAACCTGCTTTTTCGTAGGAGCGCACGCCGCGCGGGTTGTACTCGAAGACATCCAGCGTCACGCGCTGCAGGTTCATCTCGGTGAAGGCATAGCGCAGGATCACCTTCATGGCATCCGTGCCGTAGCCTTTGCCCCAGTACTTGCGTTCGCCCAGACCGATGCCCACGAAGCAATCGCCATGGTTCCAGCGGATGCCGTTCAATCCGATCTCGCCGATGATGCGGTCATCTTTCAGGGTGCGGATGGCAAAGAAGACCCTGGCAGGGTTTTCGCCATCCTTCTCAAACCATTTCTGCACATTCTTAACCGAGTGACAGCGCGCCGGGTCCCAATCCAGCAGGCGTGAATACTCGCTGTCATTCGACCACTGCGAGAACAACTTCGCCAGGGTCTCAGGGTCTTCCGCGCTCAAGCGGACGCGTTCGCCGCGCAACAAGTCGTTGTTCATGGATTCATCTCCTTCCATTCCGAAGCCAGCAGCCCATATTGAAGCAGGTCCCAGCGCTGCAGGTCCCGCTCCAGCGCCTGGCGCCGGCGGACTTCCTCGCGGAAGCCGTAACCGGCGAATAGTGCCAGCGCCGCCGGGTTGTATTCCGGGATGATCGCCGTGAGGCGGTACAGGTTCAATTCGGCAAAGGCATAACGCAGAAGCATGCCAAGCGCCTCCCCGCCATAGCCCTTGCGCCGGTCTTTGGATGCCCCGATCCCAATGCGCGTATAACCGCTGCCGTTCGTCCAGGAGATCCACATCACCTCGGCAAAACCGATCAGGCGCCCACCGCGGCGTGCGCGGATGCGGAAATGGAACTGGTTCTTTTCCTCTTCGATCGACTTCTCCATCGCCTCCAGTTCCTTCTTCACCTGCCAGGGGGAAAGCGGGCGCTGGACATCGGTGTACATCATGCGCATGAAGGCGGGGTCATGCGTCCAGAGTGAAACGATCTCCGGATCCTTCTCATGGTCGATCGGACCCAGCCGGACGTGTTTGCCCTGGAACAAGGAATTGCTGATGCTCATCATTCTCCTCTCTTTCTGCAAAAAAAATCAGCCACGGCTTGTCCATGGCTGGCGTGGGGAATAAAAAAAGCCACGGACAGGGAGTGCCGTGGCTGAAAGGACTGCGTATATCTATTCAGGCAACAGGCGCACTCCGCGCAAGGTTGGTCCCACCGCCGCTGGCGGTGCGAACACGAACGCTTGCAATCGAACGCTTTCCAATCATCAAGTGCGCCTCCTTTCTGTGAATTTTCGAACGTTCGAAGTTTATCACACCGGCTGGAATTCGGTCAAGGAAATTGAGGTACAATCCTCGCATGCACGCGCACCGTTACCTGCCGGAAGCCAGCCGGGCAAGCGTCCTGACAGCCATCATCCTGCTCACCTTCGCCCTGGCGCATTTCCTGCCCGTGCCGGAGGGGGATATTGCCGTCCCGCTCTTCGGGGTCGTGCTGGCGATCCCGATCAACCTGAACGCCGCCATTGCCCTGTTGAGTGCACTCATGACCGCCGCCGGTGTCGATTGGCTCCTGCGCACCCACCCCTCGCTCGAAACAGGCGAGACCCGCGAGCACTGGCTCCTGCCCACGCTGACCGTGTTCACCCTGGGTTTGACCCTGGCGACCCTGCCCGGTACGGTCTGGTGGCTCGGTTTCATCCTGGCGGCAATCCTGCTCCTGGCGGTCTTCCTGGCTGAATACGTGGTCGTGGACCACACCGACCTGCGCTATCCGCTGGCAACCGCCATCCTGACCGCGCTGGCATTTTCCATTTTCCTCATCCTGGTCGTCTCGCTCAAGGCTTCCGACGGGCGCTTGTTCCTGATCGCCCCGGCGCTGTTCCTGGGCAGTTTCCTCGCCTCCCTGCGGACGCTGCACCTGCGCCTTGGGGAGCGCTGGGAGATCGCCTGGGCGCTGGGCATCGGGTTCATCGGGATGCAGATCGGCGCCGCCCTGCACTACCTGCCGCTCACCCCGGTCCGTTTCGGCTTGATCCTGCTCGCCCCGGTCTATGCGCTCACCCTGCTGGCAGTCTCGCTGGCAGACGGGGTCTCGTTCCGGCGCGCCGTGGCAGAACCAGCGGTCATGCTTGCCCTGTTGTGGGGCTTGCTGGTCTGGTTCCGCTGATCCTTCCACCCGCAACCTCAGCCTGTTTTGCGTGTTCCCATTTACGCCAATGGCTTTAATGGATCCTTTTAACGTTAACCGAGGAGTGGAGCGATGCAGTACCTGACGGATGCCGGCATGCTGCTGGCGGCTTACCTGGTTGGATCGATCCCGTTCGGTCTTCTGCTGGTCAAACTGATCAACGGCAAGGACCTGCGCGCTGTGGAAAGCGGGCGCACCGGCGGGACGAACGCCTTCCGCGCCGCCGGGTTTGGCGCCGGTCTGCTCACCGCCATCTTGGATATCCTCAAATCCGCCCTGACGGTCTGGTTGGCGCGTGCGCTCACGCCGCATGTCTGGATCCATGTGCTTGCCCCGGTCGCAGCGGTCATCGGGCACAACCATTCCATTTTCATGCCCGAACGCGGCGCTGACGGTCGCCTGCACCTGCGCGGCGGCGCTGGCGGCGCGGCTGCCCTGGGCGGCACCTTCGGTCTCTGGTCCCCTGCCCTGCCGATCATGCTGCCGCTGGGCTTGCTCATCTGGTGGGGCATCGGTTATGCCTCGATCACCACACTGAGCATCGGTCTGATGACCATGGTCATCTTTTCCGTGCGCGCCGCGCTGGGGTTGGCACCCTGGGAATACGTGCTCTACGGGCTGCTGGTCGAACTGCTGATGCTCTGGGCGCTGCGCCCGAACATCAAGCGCCTCATCGCCGGGACGGAACGCCGCCACGGTCTGCCGGTCAAACTGCGTGAAAAACAAGCCCGGCGCGAACGATCAAACCACCCGGTGGATAACACCAGGAACGGGTAAGAAAAAACCGCCGTCCCTCAAGGACGGCGGTCTGCTTTCGGCATCTAATTCTTGCCTTTCCCCTTGCTTTTCACCTTGACATCCTCCAGTTTTTCATGCTCGTAGAGGTTGTGCAGGTTGCGGCGGTGCAATTCCCGGGCAAGCCCGCCCAGGTAAACACGACTCTTGCCGCAGGCTTCCACCGTGTTCTCGTCCAGGAAATCCTCCGCCGCCCGCCGCCGCAGGGCGGTGCGCGCCACCTTGCGGATGTTGGTCAGGTATGCCAGGTTCTCCTTGACCGCGGCATCGATCTCGCCGCGCAGGACGATATCGCCATGACCCTGGATAATGTTCTCCAGCCCCATGCGGCTGATCTTCTTGATGGAGAAGGTGATATCCTCGGCGTTGCCATCCACCACGTACGGCAGGGGCATGAAGGCATCCCCGGCGAACAGCACCCGGTCTTCATCCACCAGCACCGATATGCCGTCCGGGCTGTGACCCGGCGTGGGCAGGATGGTCAGATTCTTCTTGCCTACACGCAAAGTCAGGACACCCTGATCAAAGGTGAAATGCGGCAGGACAATCTTGACTTGCTTGAATGCCGGGTTCTGCTTGCGGGTGCTCTCCAGTGAAGGGATGCCCCGCTCCTCCAGCAGTTGCCGGCAGAGGGCATGGGCGATGATCGTGGCGCCCGGGAAAAAGCAGTTGCCCCAGGTGTGGTCAGCGTGGTAATGGGTGTTGATGATATAGCGCACCTGCACGCCGAGCTCCCTTTCCACGAAATCGCGTATGGCAAGCGATTCCTCTGGCAGGGCAAGGGTGTCGATCAAGACAGCCCACTGCGGACCGACGATAACCCCGGCAGTCACCTGGGCATAGACTTCGCTTTGGAACCAAAAAACATTTTCAGATACTCGTTCGCGATGCATGTTTACCCTCAAGGAATTGAATCGCCCCAATGTAGCATACATGGTGGGTTAAAGTCAAGTAAAAGTGTCGATTAAACACAAACTCCCCCGGCATTGGCTTCCCGCCCGCCGGGAGAGACGCCGCCCTCACAGCAGGGGCAGGTAAATGGCAAAGGAAGTCCCCTGACCCTCCGCCGAGTCCACCTCGATGTGACCGTCGTGATGCGTCACGATCCAGTGCGCGATGGATAAACCCAGTCCAAAGCCCCCGGGCATCATGCGCGAGCGCGATTTCTCCGCTCGGTAGAAGCGCTCGAAGATATGCGGCAGGTCTTCCTTAGAGATGCCCACGCCGGTATCGCGCACCAGCAGGCGTGCATTGCTGCCCACCTTTGCCAGGCTGAGCAGCACCTCCCCACCCTGGGCGGTGTACTTGATGGCATTGGAGATCAGGTTGATCAGCACCTGCTCCAGGCGGTCGCGATCCCCGTTTACCTGCACCTGGTCGATCTCGGTCACCCGGATGCGCACCCGGTCGCGTGCCAGCACGCGCATCTTCTTAAAGACTTCCAGCAGCAGGGTATCCAGTTCCAGAGGCGCAAAATGGAGCGGCAGTTTGCCCGATTCCGCCTGGGTTTCGAGCAGCAGGTTGCCGACCAGGCGCGTCAGGCGGTCGGCTTCATCCTCGATGCCGCCCAGCAGTTCATCGTCCACGCTGCCGACCTTGCGCATCA
>JBFYSG010000132.1:0-3728 GCA_041301835.1 Chloroflexota bacterium
ACGGGCAGGACCTGGCGGAATTTGGGCTGGAAGCGAAGATCCTCTCCCTGCCAGGGCACTCACATGGATCCATTGGGATCCTGACAGGCGCAGGTGACCTGTTCTGCGGGGACCTGTTCGAGAACCTCAAGGGGCCGCGCCTCAACTCCATCATGGATGAGCCCGAAACTGCCGAACGAAGCCTAGCCAGGCTGAAGGAGATACAGATCGTCACGGTCTTTCCCGGGCACGGGGAGCCGTTTCCTTTCGAGGCGTTGAAAGGGTAGTCGTTTTTAGTCGTTTCGGGCATCGCCCTTTTTTTGGCAGTGCTGGCAACAAAAAGCCACCCGTCGGGGTGGCTTTTTTAACGATTTATGCGCTCTCACGGCTCGCCGAACAACTCCAGCGCGGGCAGGATGCGGTCGTCGAAGTCGAAGAGGGCCTGGTTCTCCCAGGCATTGCCCGAGGCGGGGTCGCCCGAGTCCCAGCCGTTGCCGGGCACCGCCGTCCAGGTGGCATCCCAGTAGAAGACCCCCAGGCCGCGTCCCCCGGGCACCGCCCGCACCACCGCCAGGATGTCGCGCAGCATGGCGTACTGCCCTTCCGGGCTGAAGCGATAGCCCTCCACCGTCATGGCGATGTTGGCGATGTTGGCAAGGTCGTCGTCCTCGCCCGGCGTGAAGGGATAGGCGGTCTCCACCACGATCACATCCTTATCGTAGCGGGCCGAGATGTCGTTCAGGTTGTACTGCAACTCCGCCAGTGTGCCGTGCCAGTAGGGATAGTAGGAGATGCCGATGACATCGTATGGCACCTCGCGGCGGGTGATGCTGTCGAACCACCAGCGCGCCAGGGTGTTATCGCCGCCTTCGGGGATGTGCAGCATCACCAGCGTCGCGGGTGAGCAGTCCTTCACCGCCTGGTAACCCGCCTTGAGCAGCACCGCCAAGTTGTCCATGCGGTCGGATTTAGCATCCGGCCAGAGCATGCCGTTGCTGACCTCATTGCCGACCTGCACCATGTCGGGCGGGGTGCCCTGTTCGACCAGGCTGCTGCAGACATCGAAGGTATGGTCATAGAGCGCCTGCGTGAGCGCCTCGAAGTCCAGGTCCGCCCAGGCGGCTGGTTTGAACTGCTTGCCGGGGTCAGCCCAGTTGTCGGAGTAATGGAAATCGACCAGCAATTGGATCCCCAGTTCCTTCAGGCGCGGCGCCATGGCAAGAAGTTCATCCTTGCCGTGGTAGCCGTCCAGTGGATCCACGAAGACGCGCAGGCGGGCGTAATTGAGACCGGCGTCCTTCAGGATCTGCAGCGCGTCCGCCTGGGTGCCGTCCGCATAGCGGTAAACCCCGCCGAGGTCCTCCGACTTCATCAGGCTGGAGATATCCGCACCGAAGGTGGTGAGGGTCACCCGGCCGGGAACCAGTTCGATGTCGTCGAAGGATGCCCATGTCTCCGCCTTGCCATCCGAGACCAGCAGGAGGGTGCATTCATTCTCACTGACCAGGTTCGAGACCACCACCTGCATCCAGCGGTAACCGGGTGTGGTGGAGGGCACCTCCACCCGTTGTTCCTGCTCTCCGCAGCGCAGGGCAAGGTAGGCTTCATCCTGCCCACCGCTGGAGCGCACCCAGGCTTTCAGCGTGTACCAGTCGTTGGCGAGGCCGCTGACCTGCTGCGCTGCCTCGATGCGGTAGGAGGATTCCGCGGTCAGGGTCAGGCGCAGGTCGCCGGAATGACCCTTGTCCTCCACCCGGAAAGCCTGCGTGCTGCCGGTCAGGGTCCAGCCACTGGGGGTGCCGGCATCCTCCTTCTGCTCGAAGCCAGGGTTCACGAGGATGGCCGGACCAGGGGTCGGGCTGGGAGTCATGCTGGGAACCTCCGTTACAGCAGGTTGCTGTAAAGTCTGCGGAGCAGGCGAGCACCCTGCCAGAAGCAGGGTGCCGGTGAGCAATGCGAATGTGAGCAAAAGTCGGATCGAGAACAAGCAGTTTCTCATTTATCCTTTGACGGCACCCTGGGTCAGTCCGCCGACGATGTAATCCTGCAGCAGCAGGTAGATGATCATGATGGGCAGGGCGCCGATCAGCGCGCCGGCGGCAAAGACTCCCCAGCGCACCGAGAACTGGGCGCCGGTGAAGATCTGCAGACCGACCATCAGGGTGTACTGCTCGGTGCTCTTGAGCAGGACGCGTGCCAGGACGAACTCGCCATAGGTGCCGATGAAGTTAAGGATGGCGATGACCACCAGGATGGGACGCAGCAGCGGCAGGATGAGCTTGGTGAAGATCTGCCAGTTGGAGGCGCCCTCGACCATGGCCGATTCGTCGATGTCGCGCGGCACGGTGTCGAGGTAGCCCTTCATCAACCAGATGTTGACGCCCATGGCACCGCCCAGGTAGACGAGAATGAGGCTGGCATGGGTGTTCAATCCCAGCCTGGGGATGATGTCCCCGATCTGCGAGATCATCAGGAAGGTGGCGACCAACGCCAGCAGCCCGGGAAAAACATTGATCAGGAAGATGCCCTTGAGCAGGGTGATGCGCCCTTTGAAGCGGAAGCGCGAGAAGGCATAAGCCGCCACTGTGGTGATGGCAAGCGAGACAACGGAAGTGATGGAGGCGATCTTGAGCGAGTTTCCCATCCAACGCCAGTAGGGGAACTCGGTCGAATCGAACAACTCCTGGTAGTTGTCAAAGCCGGCATTCGCCGGGATGAGCGTCTGGGTCGCCAGCGACCCGGTGGGATTGAAGGAGGCGGAAAGCATCCAGATGACCGGGAAGATGGAAAAGATGATCAGGAACCCCGCAAGGACCAGGCGGATGCCCACACCGAAGTTGCGCTGTGCCCGGGCCGAGGAGCGGAACCTGTGAATGACGCCTGTGCTAGACATTTTCACTGACCTCCTCCCACATGCGGGTGTAGCGGAACTGGAAGAGCGTGATGGCCCCGACGATGATGAAGATCACGATGGTGATGGCAGATGCAAAGCCGTAGTTGACACCCCGGGCGGCGGCGAAAGCCAGGTTGTAGACATAACTGATGAGCAGGTCGGTATGCCCGGCGGGGGTGGGTGTGCCCGCCATTGGCGGACCGCCCGTATTGAACAGGTAGATCAGGTTGAAATTGTTGAAATTGAAGGTGAAAGAAGCCAGCAGCAGCGGTCCGACCGCCACCAGCAGCAAGGGCAGGGTGATCTTCCAGAAGCGCTGCCAGGCGCTGGCGCCCTCCACCTGCGAGGCGTCGTAATAATCCGGCGAGATGGACTGGAGCGCCCCACTGCAGACGAGCATAAAGTACGGGTACGAGAGCCACAGGTTGACCAGCAGGATGGCGATCTTGGCCCACCACTGGTCGGTAAACCAGGCCGGCGCCCAGCCGAACAAGGACTCCAGCACGCGGTTGACAATGCCAAGTTGGGCGTTCAGCATGCCGCGCCAGATGACGATGGTGATCAGGGCTGGCACGGTATAAGGGATAAGAAGGAGCGAGCGGATGAGTTTCTTGAACGGGAAGTTCTTGTCATTGAAGATGATGGCAATGATCAACCCGAGAGAAAAGTTGAACAGCAGGCTGAAGAAAGCGAAGGCGAAGTTCCACAGGGTGATGCGCAGCAGCGGTCCGCGCAGGGCAGCGCTGGTGAAAAATTCCTTGAAATTCGATATCCCGATGCTGGCGACGAAGCCGGGGCGGAGCTCTTTCCCGGTCGAGGAGGCGAAAACGCCGCGCAATTCTGTATAGATCAAGCC
>JBFYSG010000134.1:0-8854 GCA_041301835.1 Chloroflexota bacterium
AGGAGAAGAAAGGCAAGGGTCCGGTCGTCAAGGAAGAGGAGAAGATCATTGCCACGCTGAACCAGGCAACTGTTGACCTGAATATCAAACCTGCGGCCCGCATCTACCTCGATCCGCTGCCCGAAGCGATCCCGCTTGAAGATGTCTTTGCCGAAGCGGGTGTAGGGTATTGTTTTAAGGATGATAAATGGACCGCGGAGGGGGAGGTACACCGCCACGTGGCGGTATGGGGCAGGCAGGATATCCCCCAGTTGTGCCTGCAGGAAACGCTGCGCACCGACTTTGGGGACAAGGACGGTCACCTGTGGATCGTCGGTGCCCAGGGCAGTGGCAAGGACACCGCCCTGGCGGGATTGTTGATGTCCCTGGCGCTGCGCTATACACCTGAGCAGGCTTCTTTCTATCTAATTGAACTTGGTGCCGGCGAATTAACCCCGTTCGAAGCTTTGCCGCACACCGGCGCGCTGCTCAAGCCGGCCAAGGAGAACAGGCAGGAGAGTGAGCGCCTGACGCGCCTGTTGGACATGCTGGACCGGGAGATGGAGAAGCGCAAAGATTTCGGGCGGGATACCACGGTGGAAAGACTGGTCCCGCCGGCTATTTTTATTATCATTAACAGTTTTGCCGAATTACAGAAGAGTTACCCGGACGAGGTGGAACGCATGACCCGCTTCGTGCGCGATGGCGGGCCACTCGGGATCCATTTCATCATTGTCACCAGTCGCAGGCCGGAACTGGTCCATTCCATCGCCAACATCATCTCGCGCCGCCTGGTGCTGCAGTTGGCGAACAAGGATGAATACATCGACCTGACCGGCAGGCAGGTGCCGCCGCTGACGGCCAACATCCCCGGGAGGGCGTACTGGGTGGATGGGGAGGTTTCCATCTGCCAGGCTGCCCAGCCGCCGGCGACCCTCAAAGCGCTGCTGAAATCCATGCGCCTTTCCTGGAAAGGTGAACTCCCCGCGCGCATCGAGGTGCTGGCCGACCTCATCCCGCTGGAGGAGTTCTTCGACAAGCTGAAGGTCAAGGCAGGCATGGTCCCCGCCCCGGTGGGTGTATCCTACATCGGCATGACCCCGGTGGCACCGGACCTCGCCGAGGCCAATCCCGCCTGGCTGGTGCTGGGACCAAAGGAGAGCGGGAAGAGCAACTTCCTGGCCTGCGCGGCGCTCAGCGTTCTCAAGCATGCCCCCAAGGAATGGGTCGTCAGGGTCTATGCCCTGCGGCGCAGCAATTTCGTCAAGTGGGAGGGGCTGGATAAAAACATCCAGGTGTTCACCAGTCCGGAGGAGATCATCAAGGATGCCCAGGCATTGACCGCCCTGCTCAAGGAAGGCAAGCCAGCCGCGGATGGCAGGCAGTTGTTGCTGCTGATCGATGAACTGGGAGTGGCCTTCCAGCCGGGCAAGGAAGCGCTTGCCAAAGAGTTGAATGAACTTGGGCTGGTGATCGAATCGGCTGCGGATGTGCACCTGATGGCAGCCGGGCTGTTGGAGGAGCTGCGCATCCAGTTGAGTTCACCCCTGGTACGCTACCTGCGGGCCAGTCGGGTGGGCATGATCCTTTCCAGGGATACCAACGAGGCAGACTGGCTGGGGATGCAGATCGGGCTTGAATACCGGCGCATGACCATACCGCCCGGACGCGGCTTCTATATCAATAAAGGCAAACTGGAACTGGTGCAGACACCGTGTCTGAGAAAAGCGGCAACGAGCGGGGATAAAGCATGAAGATCATCCACATGGATACTGAGCAGGTCAGGCAGGTTGCCAACCAACTGGATCAGCGTGTGTATGACCTGCTTGACATGGAGAACGACCTCCAGCAAGCGGGAGCTTGGGTAGCAGATGCTTATTATGGAGGCGCCAAGCCAGAATCCTACCACCTGGATTTCAAGGCCCTATTGGCGGAGTTCAAGGAACAGGTGCAAGGGTTGACGGACAACGCCTCACTCCTGCGCAGGCAGGTGAACCTGTGGGAGGATGTTGATTCGCGCTTCGGCCGCAGCATGAGTGGGTTCCTGCTGACCATGCCGGTCATGGCTGCCGCTTCGCCGGTGCTGGCAGCTGCTTCTCGGACGAAAGAGAAATTCAACTGGTACAAACCTGGCAGCACCACGGTTAAAGAAGGTTTGAAACTACTAAACGAACTTCCATACGACAGCGTGGTCGGTGATAGTTGGAAGGGGATAGGTCGGACGCTCAATCTATTAAAGGGCAATCTGAAGTGGGGAGCGGTGGGGAATATGGACCGCATCGGGCACATCGTTAAAAGCCCGGCGGTGCAAAAAGGTGCTCCGTTTGCCCTGGGCGTCGTCGGTGATCTGCTGAAAGGCGACCGCCTGGATCGCGCCGTGGGGAGCGAACTGGTGGAGACATTGGCCGAGCACGCCCTGCCCATGGCCATCGGCGGGGCCATCGGCGGGATCATCGGCGGAGTGGTGGGCGCGGCTGCTGGTGGAGTGGGGGCAGTACCAGGAGCGGTACTCGGTGCCAAGATCGGGGCTCACGCTGGCATTTGGGGCTATAAAGCCTACCAGGTCCTGTTAGCGGCAGGAAGCATCTATTCCGGGATCTTGGAAATGAGAGGAAACCACGAGAGCGCCTTGTGGCTGCAAAATAACATTGAGAAGATGGACGTCGGCGAGAATATTGGTAACAGCGTCTACGACGGTTTGTACAACTATGCTACCGGAGGAGCGACTCCATGACCTCGAAGACAAATACAACTACGGCTGGAGGTAGGAAGATGTCTAAGAAATCCTCGGTGAGCATGGTCCTGAGCCAGGAAGAACTGTTCGTGGCCATGCTGCATTTGAAAGCCGATGCGATGGCAGGCCTCGACCTTGCGACCTTCAAGCAACTGGATGCCCGCCAAACCGACCTGGTGATCGGGGTGGCTGAGCGCGCCCTGCTGGCGCGCGGCTTCCTGAAGCCCGACCAGAAGGGAGACCTTCATCTTGAACCAGCCATCCAAGGGATGTTATCCGCCTGCATTCACCCGGACCGGACCCTTTTTGTCAGCCAGACCCGCCCCGAGGTCGGTCCGCAGGAGGTGTTCTTCCACACGATCGGGAAGACCTTCGTGATGCATTCCGAGCCGGTCACTGCCATGCACCAGTTCATCGCCGTGGACGAGAAGAATGCGACCTCCAGGGCGGTGCTGTCCATCTTAAGTCTTCCAAAGATGTCGAAACCGGATTGCGAAGGCGGGCGGATCGGGTTGTCCTTCTTCGAGAAGGCGCGCGATGCCGCGCTGGAGGCTGGCGCCGAGGCTGCGGTCAAGATCCTGACTGCGAAGTTGAGCAAGAAGACCTCCCGTGAACTGGCGCAGACGCTGGCGGGACCAGTGGCGAACACGACCTTTGCCCTTCTCCATCACCACGGAGAGGTTCAAGCCCCGCTTGGTTTCAGCATCCTGCAGGGGAAGAACGCCCTGTGGCGGATCGCGCCGGTCGACGATCCCGGCGATGAGTTGATCTCCATCGAACCGCTTTCCTCGGATGAGGTCATCAAGCAGATAAAGACCGTCGCAACGGAGTAAACAAAGCGCGCCATGCCCATTCATGTTGACCCCGACCCGTTGTACCTGACCTCACCCACCTTCCGTGAATTCCTGCTGCCTTTTTCTGGAGGATGATCCATGGCCTATGCAGCCGTAACGATCCAGCATGAGAAACAAAGCCGCGACATGGCCCTGCCGCTGCAGGTCCCCAGCCGGCTGGTGATCGCCGGAGTCGTGCAGAGCTTGAAACTGCCGCGTGAGGGGGATGAGAACTTTTACCTGGGTGTGCAGACTGAGGCAGGCATGCGCCAGATCTCGCCCAACTCCAGCCTGGCGGAGGCGGGCATCCTGCACGGGGCGGTGCTGCGCCTGACCTCAGACCGGCCGGCAGCCGAGGCACCGCAAGCCGGGGCAACCCTGGTGAGCGAGGCTGGGCGCCGTTATCCGCTGGCGGTGGGGACCACGGTCATCGGGCGCAGCGACCCGAAGAGCGGCATCTTCGTCCAGGTGGACCTTTCCTCGCAGGCGGGCGATCCCAAAGCCATCTCGCGCCGCCACGCCCAGATCGAACAGCAAGGAGGCGCTTTCTGCCTGGCGGACCTGGGGAGCACCAACGGCACGAAATTGAACGGCGAGAGGCTCCCCCCGCAGCAGAAGCGACCCTTGAAGAACGGGGATGTCATCGAGTTCGGGCGCAACGCCGCCCGGTTGACGTTTTGGGAGGGGTGAAGCCTATCTTTTCTTCGTGATCCAATCCATTAATAAATCATCGGCTCCAAGGAACTACCAGAGCCGGTGATTTATTATATCCACTGCTCTAAAATATTAATTATGGTGCGGATTGAACACACCGAAAACCAAAAAAACTACTAGAAAACGTAGGTTCGTATTTATGGCGCATGGTTGAGCGGAGCTCATACCTACTGTTACCCCATGAACCGCCCCTCAACACGCGATCTCCCCCTGAAGAGGGACCTGTTGGGTTGCGGTCGGGAGAAGAAGCATAATAATCCTCGTCGTACCAGTCCGCCACCCACTCCCACACGTTGCCGGCGAGGTCCACTACCCCATATGGACTGGCACCTGCAGGGAAGGATCCCACGCTGCTCGTAGTACCATCAAAACACTGTCCTTCTATGTTCCTAAAGTTAGCCAGGCTGCATAATGGGTCTCCTTCCCCCCACGGGAAAGTTCTGCTTTCCGTGCCGCGCGCCGCTTTCTCCCATTCTGCTTCGGTTGGTAGGCGAGCCCCCGCCCAAATACAGTAGGCTTGAGCACCATACCACGTCACCTGTACAACCGGATGATCACTATAACCCGAATCGGCGTTCCAGGTGGTACCAGATCTATGAATAACAACAAATTCACTCCCGGCATCCAGCCAGGTGTATCCCGCTTCTAATAGGTTCCCCTCCTTATTCAGGAACTGTGCAAACATGGCATTGGTCACTTCGGTTTGGTCGATCCAGTAACCATCCAGGTAGACCGTGTGGGACGGCTCCTCATTTATGAATAAGTCACGATCGCAAACATCCCAATAAAACTTATCACAGATCTGCAAGGATTCATATGTATCCCTGCCCATAATGAACTCCCCCTCCGGCACATACACCATCAGCATGCCATCGGCTGCGCGTATCTTACTAGAACCAATCCCCAAAGGTGGCTTGTTGGTCGGGAAGACAGCTGCCACCAGTTCATCCCCCCACAACAGCCCACCAACCACTACACAAAACAGGAGGAGCGCCAAGCCACCCACTCCCAACGCCCAGGGGAGCCAGGTTTTTCTATTCTCCCGGGGAAGTGGCGGGGGGAGTTCCCAAGCGGTCGGTTTTTTCGAAGGCGATTTCTTTTCTTCCTCCTGCAGCACCGTCTCGCCGGTGACAGGCTGTTCTTGCGCTGCCATCGTGTTCGCGGCGGGTGCGGGTGTTTCCAATACCGGTCTACGAGTTGGCCTCTTTGCTTTTTCCTTAGGCTGGGAAAATTGCACCAGTTTTTCAAGCGCCGAGGCGAAGGAAGCCATATCCTCGAAACGATCTTCGGGCTTCTTCGCCAACGCTTTCAGCAGCACCTTCTCCACCACTTCTGGCAGGTCAGGCACATATTCAGTCGGGCGCGGCAGGGGCTCGCTGGTCTGCTTGATCAACACCGCCGCCGGGGTATCCGCGGTGTAAGGCTTGCGACCGGTGATGCACTCATAGAGGACGATCCCCAGCGAGTAGATATCCGATCGGGCGGTGGCGTGACCCGTCCACTGCTCGGGCGCCATGTATTCCGGGGTGCCGATGCCCACGCCGGTGCCGGTCAGCGTGTTGCCTTCCTCCGCTTCCAGCAGCTTGGCGATGCCGAAATCGGTCAGCAGCGGGTCGCCATCCGCGGTGATGAGGATGTTGGCGGGTTTCACATCCCGGTGTGCCATCCCCTGGCGGTGGGCAAAGTCGAGGGCGCGCGCCACCGGGATGAGCAGGCGGGCGGCCTCCTGCCATCGAATGGGTTTCCCCAGCCTTTGTTTGAGTGTCCCACCCGGCAGGAAGGGCATCACCAGGTACGGAGACCCTTCGTGCTCGCCGTAATCGATGACTGGCACGATGTTGGGGTGGGTCAGGCGGCCAAGCGCCTTGGCTTCGCGCTCGAAGCGCTTGAGAATGCGCTCAAGTTGGTCGGGTGGGAAGGCGCCGCGGCGGATGACCTTGACTGCCACGTCGCGCTCGAGACGCGTATCGTAGGCTTTGTAGACGGTCGCCATGCCGCCCTCGCCCAACGGCTCAAGGACGTGGTAGCGACCCAGGGATCGTCCGCTCAGATCAGGCATGGAAGCGTCCTCTTTTCATATCACATAAAAGTAAAACTATATCATTAGCCCGGGGTCACTCCCCTGTTCACAATTTCAGAAAACCAGATACCAGTACTATCGATGTGAGCCCCCTACGGGGATGTACTACGGGAACAGCGAAAACCGAGGGCTCTGCTGGAAAGGGCAGGATCCCCCCAATTTCGGAAGGCAGACCGCGCATGCTCTGCATCAGCCGCCCACGAGCCGCCGCGCATAACACGTACTGTCGTTCCGTAATCTTCCGATTCTCCTCTGTCCCCTCCGGGGTATGCATCATACCAATCTGTCACCCATTCCCAAACATTGCCTGCCAGGTCCAATGCTCCATACACACTGGCACCCGCCGGAAAAGAGCCCACTTCGCTGGTATCACCAATACAGCCAGTGGGTCCCCCAAAATTTGAAAGGTTGCAGTCCGCTGGTGCGTTTCCCCATGGATAGAGACTGCTGTCTATTCCCCGTGCCGCTTTTTCCCATTCCGCCTCTGAAGGCAGGCGGGCATCCGCCCATTCGCAATAGGCGGTTGCATCGTTCCAGGACACCCAGATGACCGGGAAATCCCGATAGGAGGAATTTTCATAATAACTGCTTCGGGAATAAGAGGAAAAATCATACGGCGGGTTGCAACCCCCTGCGCTCACACAGCGACTGTACAAGGCATTCGTCACCTCGGTCTGATCGATCCAGTAGTTATCCAGGTACACTGTGTGCGGTGGGGCTTCATCGGGCTCCCTGCCTGTGCTCCCCATGGTGAACTCTCCTTCCGGCACATAGACCATGACCATTCCGTCCGCCGGGCGTGTCCAGGTGGAACCCACATCGAGGCGGGGAGTTTTTGGATATACGGTTGCATGACCGACTGTGGGTGAGGTGGTGGGTGCGGTTGTTGGAAGTACCACCACGCTTTCAGAGGAAATGGTGCTGGCAATGGACGGGCTGGCTTGATTGGCTGGTTGATCCTTGAAGTACAGCACTGCAATGAGGATCGCAGCAAGGATGCAGAAGCCCAACAATCCGCCCCCTCCCAGTGCCCACGGCAGCCAGGCTTTCTTTTTCACCTGTGGCGGTGGCGGGGGTGATTCCCACCCGGCAGGTTTTTTGGGTTGTGGGGTCTTCTCCTCTCCTTGCTGCAGCACCGTTGCCCCGGGCGCATCCTGCTCAAGGGTTGCCATTGTATCTGTGTCTGAAACAGGCTGTTCTCCAGCCTCCCCTGTACCTTCAACCTGCGGGCTGTCGGATAGTAATCCTTCCAGCGCGGCGGTGAAGGCGCTCATGCTGGCATAACGGTCTTCCGGGGCTTTCGCCATGGCTTTGAGCAGCACCTTTTCAACCCCCTCCGGCAGGTCAGTGATCAGGCGGGTGGGTCTCGGCAGCGGTTCGGTGGCTTGCTTGAGCATGATCGCCGGGGGTGTGTCTGCGGTGTAAGGCTTCACCCCGGTGAGCATTTCGAACAATACGACACCCAGGGAATAGATATCCGATTGGGCGGTGGCGTGACCCGTCCACTGCTCGGGGGACATGTACTCCGGGGTACCGATGCCAACACCGGTGGCGGTCAGGGTGTTGCCTTCCTCGGCTTCCAGCAGCTTGGCAATGCCGAAATCGGTCAGCATGGGCTGTTCCTGCTCCATCAGCAGGATATTGGCAGGTTTTATGTCGCGATGGACAATGCCTTGTGAGTGGGCATATTCGAGCGCTTCTGCCACCGGGATCAGTAGTTTCACCGCTTTCTTCCAGGGCTTGGGTTTCCCCAGCCTTTGTTTGAGGGTCCCCCCGGGGAGATAAGGCATCACCAGGTACGGAGACCCTTCGTGTTCGCCGTAATCGATGACCGGTACGATGTTGGGGTGGGTCAGGCGTCCAAGAGCCTTGGCTTCGCGCTCGAAGCGCTTGAGGATGCGCTCAAGCTGGTCGGGGGGGAAGGCACCGCGGCGGATGACCTTGACCGCCACGTCACGCTCGAGACGCGTATCGTAGGCTTTGTAGACGGTCGCCATGCCGCCCTCACCCAACTGCTCGAGGATGTGGTAGCGACCGAGGGATTGTCCGGTCAGGTCAGGCAATGAGGTTTCCTCTGGTAATCCGGAATGGTTCCAACGAGGCGGCTCAAGAGATCACTCCAGAGCCGCCACAGCGTTATGCTGTTTTCCATGCCAACTTACTCACAGTCCGGGGCGTATACCACCTCACGGATAAAGGGATACAGGTCGTCCTCAGGTGATTCGAACGGACCGAGGACAAAGACAGTGCCACCACTCGGGATGCGCCGGCAGGCGGCGTAGATGTAGGTGGAGTCATAATCGCTCTCAGCAAGGACGCGGGCATCGTAAGGCAGCATGTAGCCATACATCCGGGCGTCACTGCTGTCACTGCTCAGGGTGTACGAGACAAAGATTTCCTCGGTGATGGGACCGCTGAAGATCAGCAGATCGTCCTCGTCGCTGCTGTAATCCCAATAGGTATCCTCCCCGTTGTAACCCTGTGAGTCTTCCCACATCAGCCCGGCATAGGAGA
>JBFYSG010000135.1:0-9563 GCA_041301835.1 Chloroflexota bacterium
CACCTCCGCCCGGATGGCATCGTACGCCACGCCCGGCAGGTGGTAGAACCAATCGTGGTTGCCGACCATGTAATGGATGTTCACCCTGACCGGCAGGGCTTTCAAGACCCAGCGCGCCTGGCGTCCGCGCCGGTCAGCAGGGGAAAGCGAAAGTCTCTCTCCAGCCGCCAGTTCCCGCAGCAGGCGCAGCGCGCTGGCATTGTTCTGCAGGATGCCCCGGGTGATGTCCCGCACCGTGGCGATGAATTGCGGGTCGGTGGTATCCATCCAGGGGCGGGCGGTGTTTGCCGTGCCGTCCTCCTGCTCCAACCAGCGCGTGGAATGCTGGACATCGAGGATATCGCCCAGCAGGAGCAGGTCCACCTCCCGGATGGGCGCATACCTGCCGTCCTCGCGCCAGGAGGCATTCGAGACCAGTTCCTGCAGGCGATCGATGAACAGGTTGAATGCCGTGGTGGGGATGGACTTGCCACAAGTGCCATCGGTCAGATGCAGGTCGCTGATGATCACCAACATGGGGGAACTCCTGAACCATCCTATTATAGACCAACTTCACGGCAGCAGGAAAGCAAGCCGCAGCAGGGCAGGAAAGGCGTTTTAAGGGAGCATGTTATAATCGTGGGCACAGGGCTTCCAGGACTGCAGGAATGGAGCAATGCCAAACCCACGGGTCGACCGGCAGGATGCGTTCAGCGAACGTGTGAAGGATATTCTTGAAGAACTGCTGCTGGGGATGCGATGGCAGCGTCCCAGCCTTATCATGGCGATCTACCGTTCACAGCATACCCGCAACCGGGTGCAGAATGACCTGGCAGGCGCCCTGGGGGAGAATGGCACTCGTGTGCTGGCATATCAGGTCGACCCCGGGCATTATGACATCCCGCGTGCATTGCTGGAACATCCCGGGCGTGCCTCCAGCGTATATTTCATCCAGGATATCCGCCGGGGAGGCGGGCGGGGCTACTCGAATGCCTGCCGCGCCCTGAACATGCACCGCGAGTACCTGGTGGAAGGCGGCATCAAAGCCGTCTTCTGGTTGGATGAAATGGAACACCGCCAGGTCTGCCGCCACGCCCCGGATTTCTGGGCATTCCGCCACCGGGTGGTCGAATTTCCCGAACTGCCCGCCCGCCGGGCAGCGCTGAGCAATTCAACCGGGCGCTACCGGACCCGATCGGCAGAGGCGCAAACCCTGCTGGCAGAGGCTGACCGGCATGCTGCCCTCGGCTGCTTCCACGAAGCCCTGCCCCTGCTCCAGAAGGCGCTGCGCCTGGACCCGCACGAGACCGCCGCCCGCCTGCGCCTGGCACAGGTGCAGATCGCCCTGGGGGGCATCCCTGCCGCCCGGCAGGCGCTCAAGCGGATGGGGAGCAGACCCATGCCGGAAGCGTGGATGAAAGACGAGTACAACCGCCTGGTGCAAGCCGCGGGCGCGGCGAGACCGGGCGGCATCCTGGAACGCGAGGAGTGAAGCCAGCATGTCTGCCAGTGCCTCCCTTGGTACCGTCACAGCCATCATCGCCCTGATCGCCGGCATCCTGCTCTTCGCCGCCTATCTCAGGAAGGAACGCTACGCCGCCAGCGCGGTTGCCTTTGCGCTCTGCCTGACCGCCGCCGCCATCGCCAGGCTCACCCTCTCCAGCGCCGAACACCCCAACCTGCGCCTGGTACTCGAGGCGCTCACCACCCTCGCGCTGGCAGGCTTGCCCGCGTTCAGCCTGCTCTTTATCCTTTCCCTGACCGACCAGTCCAAGCGGGCGCGCGTCTGGATCCATCTCCTGCTGGGCGTCCTGCCGGTGCTGGTGCTGGTCATGGTCATCCTGCAGGCTTACCCGCCCGCGCTGCTTGAGGCGGGGCTGGGACAGGCTGAGGCAGGACAAACCCTGCCGGGATTGTCGGGCGCGCTGCTCCCGGTCTATTCGCTCGGTTTGCTTGCCGCGGCGCTGGCGCTGCTGCTCACCCGGTCCAGCCGGGACCTGAAATACCAGAGCACCACGCCTTTTTTCAGCCTCGGCATTGCGGTCAGCCTCGCCGTCCTGTTGATCCTGACCGGCATGCTCAAATTGTTGAGCGTCTCCGTCCGCCTCGACCTGCTTCTGGGTGCGTATACCCTGATCGGCATCGCCATGCTGATCGCCCGCAACAGGATCCCGGCGGTGGCACGCATCAGCCGGGAGAACCTGTTCAACAGTTTCAACGATGGCTTGATCGTCATCAACAACCAGGATGTCATCCTGGATATGAACCCGGCGGCGGAACAACTCATCGATATCGCCGCGCATCGCGCCTACGGCAGCCCGGTGGAAATGATCCTCGCCAACTGGAAGAGCATTGCCGGTGCCAACGAGGCGCGTGAGGTCGAGTTCAGGGGCAGCATCCACCTGAACAAGCAGTGGCGCTATATCAGCGTGCGCACGAACCGCCTGGAGGATGGCAGCGGGCGGGTCATCCTGCTGCGGGATATCACCGATCGCAAAGATACTCACGAGGCGCGCCAGCACGCCCGCGAGGAGATGTTCAACCTGCTGCGCTCCTTCTTCAAATCCGCCAATACTTCGCAGAGTTCCAACGACTTCTTCCGCGATGTCCTCTTCCAGGTCATCTACACTTTCCGCGCCGATGGCGGCGCCATCTGCCTGGTGGATCCCAACCAGGATACACGCATCAGCAAATTCACCCTGATGGCAAACCACAGCCTGCCGATCAAGGATGGTGAATTGCTGTCCACCCTGCCGGATGCCCTCGAAGCCGCCGGTTGGCGCCCCGGCAGGGAAGAGCCCATCATCCTCACGGACGTGGGCAGGGACCAGTATTTCTTCCGCCTGGCGCAGCAGAACGAGCACATCTGCGTTGCCATACTGCCGCTCTTGTACGATCTGCAGTTGATGGGGGTGCTGTTCCTGGCGAGGAATGACGGCGCGGGCTTCCAATCGGACGAGATCGTGCGCCTGGGTGTCGTCACCGAGGAACTGGCTTCCTTCATATATTCTGACCGCAAGCGCAAAGCCGACATTGCCCTGGCGGAACGCCACCGCCTGACCCAGGACCTGCACGACTCCATCACCCAGAAACTGGTCGGCTTGCTGCAGTTGACCGAGGCGGTCAAACTGGGGATCGAATCCGGCGCGCCGGTGGATGGCAAGCGCATCGACCGCATCAGCGAAAGCGCCCGCCAGGCGCTGCGCGAGATGCGCCTGTTCCTGTTCGAACTGGCTCCGGTGAATATCGAACGCGACGGCTTGATCTCCATCCTGCAGTCGCGCCTGGCATCGGTGGAGGGCAGGTCAGACATCCAGGCGCGCATGTTCGCCGATACCGATATACCCCTTTCCACGCAGGAGGAGACCGAGATCTACTATATCGTCGAAGAGGCGCTCAACAACATACTCAAACACGCCAACGCCAAAACCGTGACCATCAAGTTGAAAAAACGCAAGGCATCCATTTACCTGGAGATCGTGGATAACGGGGTTGGTTTTGACCCCCAGCAGGTTAAAATGGGTGGCAAGGGCTTGGGTAATATCCGTGACCGCGCCAAGCGAATTAACGGTAAACTTAAGCTCACATCCTCACCAGAGAACGGGACCCGCATCACGCTGGTTGTTCCCCATAACGGATAGCAAGGAAGGACTGCCATGAAAAAGATACGCGTTCTGCTTGTTGAAGACCAGGCACTCGTACGGGAGGGGCTGGCTGCGATATTCTCCTTCCAGACCGACATCGAGGTCGTCGGGCAGGCGAAGGATGGCTTGGAAGCCGTCGAGATGCTCGATTCAACCCGCCCGGATGTCATCCTGCTCGACCTGGTCATGCCGCGCCAGGACGGCTTGACGACGATCCCGATCATCAAGGAGAAGCGCCCCACGGCGCACATCCTGGTGCTGACCAGTTTCGCGGATAACGACCGTGTCTACCAGGCGATCAAATCTGGCGCGGAGGGCTATATGCTGAAGGATGCCACCCCGGCGCAGTTGATCCAGGGCATCCGCGATGTCGCCCAGGGGCAGGCGACGCTGTACCCATCCATCGCCATGCGCGTCATCCGCGAGTTGAACGATCCGGCGGAACTGATGCTCACCTCCGAGCCGCTCACCCCGCGCGAGATGGAGACCCTGCGTCTCATCTCGAGCGGCTTAAGCAACCAGGAGATCGGCAAGAAGTTATACGTGCAGGAGCGCACCGTGGCAAAGTACGTCAGCAACATCCTCGATAAACTGCACCTTGCCAATCGCACCCAGGCAGCGCTGTACGCGGTGCGCAAAGGCATCACCGAGTAGTACCGACCGCCGACCGGCGCGCTGAACCATCCCTCCAACAGGAGCCCCTTAGCCGGGGCTCTTTTTTTTCCTATTTTTCCCCGCCAGGCAGTAAAAAACCTGCCGATATCCATGAATTACCCCATGAAATACGGGGTGTAAGTGGTAAAAACATGGCAAATTTGGCAACAAATCCTCCCTGGTTTATGCCCTATTCCTTGTAAACGGGATTAACAGGTTTCTACGGTTTCCCCCCTGCCGGAAAAGCGTGAAAATAAGAGCAGTTCAGCCAGAGATATCTGAAACAAAGCACCAGGCTCGGGTTGGACCAACAGGAAAACCATGTTATTCGGAAAAAGCACGCTGCCGCTTTCTGAGCAATGCGCCCTCACCCTGCCAGGCGATTACGGCAAGGCGATGGGCAGCACCGTATTTCTGACCCAGGGCTTCGAACGCAACCTGGTACTGCTCACCCGGGAAGGCTTCACCAGCCTGAGCGCGCAACTCGGCACCACCAGCCTTTCGGACCCGCTGGCGCGCCTGCTAAGGCGCATGCTGCTGGGGAGCGCCGCCGAGGTGCGCGTGGACGATGACGGGCGGATCGAACTCCCCGCGGCGCTGTGCCAGTTTGCCGGTCTGGAGAAAGAGATCGTCCTCGTCGGGCAGGGTGAGTACCTGGAGATCTGGTCCCCCGCCCGCTGGCAGGAGCAGGTGGAAAGCATGAATGCAACGGATGACAACGCCCGGCGTTTCGAGAAGTTCAATCTTGCTGCGGTGTAGGGCATCCGCACGGGAGCGGCAGGAACCCTGCCACCCACTGAGACTGGAGAGCAACCATGACGATACTAGGGCTTGATATCTCAAAATGGAACGGCAACTGGGACGCCGCCAAAGCAAAGCAGGCAGGCGCCACTTTTGTGTTCATCAAAGCCTCACAAGCCACCTTCACGGATCCGCGCTTTCTGGAGAACTGGGAAAAAGCCAGGGATGCCGGTTTGCTGCGCGGCGCCTATCACTACCTGGATTACACCAAGCCCGGCGCCGACCAGGCAAATTACTTTGCCGACCTGTTGAAGGACGATCCGGGCGAGCTGCCTCCGGTCGTGGATTACGAACAGAGCCGCACCGACAACAACCCCGCCGCTGCCCTCGGCTTCCTCAAGGATTTCCTCGACCGGATGCTCAAACGCACCGAGCTGTACGAGGACGCATTCATCAAGACCCCGATGATCTACTCCGGTCCGGGCTTCTGGGCTTCCTACGGCGACCAGACCAAGCCGGAATACTGGATCCAGTTCCCGCTCTGGAACGCCCACTGGACGACCTCCAACGCTCCGCTCATCCCGCCCCCCTGGACGATGTGGACCTTCTGGCAGTTCACCTCCAAGGGTCCGGGTGAAGCCTACGGCTCGGAAAGCCTTGCCGTGGATATGAACCGCTTCAACGGCACCTTGAACGAGTTGATGGAATTCACCGGCATCCGCGTCCCGGTCACCAACCTCAACGAGATGTACGAGAACCTCGACCAGCGCGTGGATGACCTCACCGAGACTGTGTCCGGGCTGAAACCGGGCGAGGAGGAACCCAGCGCCCTCGCCGAGCATGTCGATACGCTTGAAGAGCACATGCTGGACCTCAGCACCGCGATCACCCATGTCAACAATTCGCTTACCCTGCGCGTGGTCAGCGTCGAAGAGAAGGTCGCCAGCCTGGAGGCGGCAGCCGTCACCCCGCCCACGACCCAGCCGACTCCGCCACCCACCACGCCACCCACCACGCCTCCGACCACCCCACCCACCACCCCGCCCACCACCCCGCCCACCACCCCGGTGACCAATCCCGTCACCCCCGGCGACGTGACAGCCACCTGCCTCACCTCCGCCCTGAACGTCCGCAGTGGACCGGGCGTCTCCTACCCGGTCGTGGGCGGCATCTACTACGGGCAGAAGGTGAATGTGCTCCAGCGCCAGAACGGCTGGGCGCAGTTCCAGGATCCCTCCGGCTGGAGCAGCGAGGCATACCTGTCCTTCTCGCAGGGCAGCACAACGCCGGTGGTGGTCACCCCGCCGCCAGTGGTGGTCACCCCGCCGCCTGCAGCCTCCAGTTACGCCATCTGCAACACCAACGGCTTGAATGTGCGCAACGGACCCGGGGTCACCTATGCCATTGTTGGCGGGCTGGTCTACGGACAGCGGGTGAAGGTCCTCAACCATCAGAACGGCTGGGCGCAGATCGAATCGCCTGCCGGATGGTGCAACGAGAGTTACCTCAGTTCCTGAGACTGCCATGCCTCCCCAGAGCGCAGCCATGCCTGGCAACGATCTCCAACACCAACCGACCCGGAGGACCAGGATCGCCATGACCAACTACGACTACATCAAAGCCCGCGATTTTGACCGCGCCTGGTTGAACTTCGAGCTTGACCTGCCCCTGGCACCCGGCAAGAACGGTCAGCCCAACCCCTTTTATATCGCCAGGCCCGGCAACCCGATCAATGAACTGGCGGATGCCATCCTGGCGCCGTTCTTCCGCCCACCCAAGTTCTACTTCTCCGGGCATCGCGGCTGCGGCAAGACGACCGAACTGCTGCACATCCTCTCGCACGCTGAGATCCACAAGAAATTCTGGCCCATCAATTTCAGCATCCGCGATGAGACCGACATCGTGGACCTCGACTTCCATGATGTCCTGCTGGCGATCGGCTCCCAGATGTACCGCAATTACCGCAAGAGCGGCGGGGAGATCCCCGAACAATTGTTGAAGCAGTTGAACAGTTGGAAAGGCAGGGTGGAGCAGGAGGTCAAGACCGTGCTCTCCGGTCAGTCTTCCTACGAGTTCGGCGCCTCGGTGGACGCCTTCTTCGTCAACGCCGGCATGAAGATGAAACTGGAGCCCAAAACGCGCATCGAACTGCGCCAGGTCTTCGAGAAGGACATCACCGGGCTGATCGATGTCATCAACATGATCGCAGCCGCCATCACCACGCGTGAGAAGCGCATCCCCCTGCTGTTGATCGACGACATGGACAAGCCCGACCTGAACAAGGCGACCGCCATCTTCCACGACCGGCGCGAGATCATGATGCAGCCCAATGTCGCCATCATCTACACCGTCTCGAGCGCCTTGTTCTACAGCAAGGAGTTCGATGCCATCCGCGACCAGGCCATCTTCCTGCCGAACATCAACCTGCACCCCTTCCGCGAGCCCGAACGGCACATGATCGAAGGCTACGACACCCTGCAGCGCTTCGTCCACGTGCGCATGGAACAGGCGCTGATCAACGACCAGGCGCTGGAGGATGCCATCACCTACAGCGGTGGGGTATTCCGCGAGATGGCGAGGATCATGCGCTCCGCCATCGGCTGCGCCCGGCGGCGCAAAGCCCCCAGCATCATCGCCGAGGATATCGAATGGGCGGCAACCGAGATCCGCAACGAGTACCGCCGCATCCTGGATAAGAACGACCTGGCGTACCTGCGCAAGATCTCCGAACACAACCGGCTGGAATACAACGACCGTCTGCGCCCCCTGCTGCAGTTGTTGGCGATCCTGGAATACCGTGACAGCGAGAACTGGTGCGATGTCCACCCGGTTCTCAGGAGACTGGTCAATGAAGAGTGAAACGCCCCGCGTTGAAAAGGACTTCGAGTGCTCCTTCGAGGAGCGCATCGACATCCTCTTCCACGAGATCGAATTGGCGGTGAAATGGGACCGACCCTCCATCCTGTTCGCCATCTATCGGGCGGAACCCATCCGGGATGAGGTCAACCGGCTCCTGACCGAGAAACTGAAGACGATCTCGCAGAAGACCCATCTCATCCGCACCGATCAGTTCGACTTCGTGGCAGGCATCTCCCAACTGACCGACCTGCCGGAAACCGTCCTGATCATCGACGGGTTCAACTGGGACTGCGGCGCCGAGGGCGTGCGCGTCCTGACCGAGTTCAACAAGCATCGTGAATACTTCATCGACAACAACCTGCGCGCCATCTTCTGGTTGTACGAGGAAGAGGTCTCCGAGTTCGCCGACAAGGCGGCTGAATGCTGGATCCTGCGTCACCGGGTGGTCGAATTCGTGGATCCCTCTCCACAAGCCCCGGCGCAGGAAGAGCCTGCCCGGGTCGAGCAGGTCAGCCCCAGCCCGCAGGAGGCGGACCCCACCCCTGCTGCCTGCTGCCAGGCACAGGGATCGGCGGCGGAGGGCAGCCATGCCCGGGAACTGCTCAACCAGGGCATCCTCGCCTGGAGACAGGGTGATCCGCAGGGCGCGCTGAAGATGCTGGACCTCGCCGCCGAGATCGCCGCCGCCATCGCCGACCAGGCGCTGCAAGCCCAGTGCCAGAACGCCCTTGCCCTGGTGCACGCCGAGGTCGGCAATATCGAACCGGCGGTCAATGCCTACCAGCAGGCGATCAATCTCTCGCCCGAATCCGGTTTCCTGTGGAACAACCTGGCGCAACTGCTTGCCAGGAGCGAGAGGAATGAAGAAGCCATCAACGCCTTCAAACAGGCGCTCGCCTGCTCGCCGGATGATTTCCTCAGTTGGAACGGGGTCGGACACACCTACCTGAAGATGGGTCTGTACCAGAATGCCATCGCGGCTTTCGAGCGCTCCATCCAGGCATCGCCGGTCTTCGAAGACTCGTGGGCGGGCATCGGTCAGGCATGCCTGGCATCCGGTGATGCCGAAAAAGCGGTCGCACCCCTGCGCAAGGCGGTGGAACTCAACCCCCAGTCGCTGCGCGGATGGATCGAACTGGCGCGCGCCTACACCCTGCTGGACCGCCTGGCGGAAGCCGCCAGCGTGCTGCGGAAAGCCATGGAGCTCAACCCGGACCAGGCAAGCCTGTGGTACCAACTGGGCTCGCTCCTGCTGCAGGACCAGCAGTACGTGGAAAGCATCCCGGTCTTCCAGCACCTGCTGGCGCTCGACCCCGGCAACGTGGATGCCAAGGTCAGCCTGGCGGATGCCGAATTCCAGATCGGCGATTATGAGACCTCGGCGGTTTTGTATGAGGAATGCCTGCCCCTGTTCAAAGAACCGGGCGCGGCGTCTTTCCTGTGGGACCGCCTGGGTGACACCTGCATGCACCTGAAGGAATATGAAAAAGCCATTCAAGCCTATGAACAGGCGGGCAGCCCAACCCGAGCCACCCCAGGTGAAGCGGTGCAGGATGCCGGGGATGCAGAGGTCGAGGCTGAGAACGATCGATCCGAGCCAGGCATCCTGCCACAGGATTCTCTCCCGGTGGATAGAGGTGAAACCATGAACGTCGCCAAGCTGGTCTATGATTTGCGCTCTGCGAA
>JBFYSG010000136.1:0-7679 GCA_041301835.1 Chloroflexota bacterium
CAATATGCGCCGCTCACCAAGGGCGAACTCGGCTGGTTCCCGCGCGGCTACCTGGTGCATCCGACCATCGAAGAAGCCGCCTTTGCCCTGCAACCCGGTCAGACCAGCCCTGTCGTGGCCAGTTCGGTCGGCTGGCATATCCTTTACCTGGTGGAACGCGACCCTGCCCGCCCGCTCTCGCCGGATGCCCTGCTCACCCTGCAGGAGCGCGCCCTGCTGGACTGGTTGACGATGCGGCGCAATGAGAGTACGATTGTGCTGGCACCTTGATGGAGATAGAAAGACATGACCTATAACCAACCGCCCGAACAGGCACGCAAAAAGAAAAGTTCCGTACTGTGGAACGTGATGACCTTCCTGGTCGTGGTGGCGATCGGTTTGTTGGTGTGGTACTTCGCCACCCTGTGGCGCAATCCGCGCTTCCTGCTCAATCCCTTTCCACCGGAACCCTCCGCGACGGTCTTCTTCACCGAAACCCCCACCATCACCCCCATCCAGCAGCCGCCCACCTGGACTCCCAGCATCACCATCCAACCAACCGCCTCGCGCACGCGTGCCTACACCTGGACCCCGCTCGATTTCGTCCCCAGCGAAACCTTCACGTTGACCCCCATTGATACGCAGACACCCTCCATCACCACCACCCCCATGCCTGCTTCCGCCGAGATCACCTATCATCCCAGCACGGATGTCCACCCATCCTCGGGCTGTGACTGGATGGGTATCGGCGGGACGGTCCTCGGTCTGGATGGAGAACCGCTTCAATTCCAGTCCATCCAACTGGGAGGCGAATTGGGTGAGGTCATTATCAGCCAACTGCGCCTGAGCGGCAGTGCTCCTGACTACGGCTCCTCAGGCTTCGAGTTCGAACTCGGCACCAAGCCGGTCGAATCCACCCAGACGCTTTGGATCCAGTTATTTGATAATACCAACAAGGCGCTGACCGAGAAGATCTATTTTGACACCTTCGATGATTGCGAGCGCAACCTGGTCAAGGTTGCCTTCAAGCGCAACCGCTGAAACGGCGGGAACCTGGAACAATAAAGCCTCACCCCGAAGATAATCTTCGGGGTGAGTTTTTTAACTAAAGGCATGGATGGCTTCGCCGCCGGGGCTTAGACACCCTGGAGATAGTGCAGGTACTTCGGGTCCCGGGCATGCACCAGCGCATCGAAGCGTGTGCGCAGTTCCGCACCGATCGGACCTATCACGCCCTTCCCCACCGGGCGGTGGTCCACCTGCGTGACCACCGTCACCTGGGCGGCGGTACCGGTCAGGAATAATTCGTCGCACAGGTACACTTCCGAGCGGTCGATCGGGCGCTCGACAATGGTGATACCCAGGTCGTCATGTGCCACTTCCATCACTGTCCGCCTGGTGATGCCTTCGAGGATATTTTCGGTCACCGGGGGCGTGATCAGCACCCCGTCGCGCACCATGAAGATGTTCATCGCCGAGCCTTCCGCCAGGTGCCCTTCCTGGGTCAGCACCAGCGCCTCGTCGTAGCCGCCCAGGGCGGCGTCGGTCTTCGCCAGCGCCGAGTTGACATACGCCCCGCTGATCTTGCCGCGCGCCGGGATGACATTGTCATCGATCCGCCGCCACGAGGAGATGGTTACATGCGCGTTGGTATCATTCTTGATGTACTGTCCAAACGGCATGGCAAAGAGCGTCAGCGCGTTGGTCAGGTTGTGCAGGCGCACGCCCACCTGCTCATCCGCCTTGTATGCCAGCGGTCGGATGTAGATGTCCTCCTGGTAGGCATCCACGCGCAGCAATTCCAGCATGATCCCGGTCAGGCTTTCCGGGGTGTGCTCGAAATCCATCAACATCGTCCGGCAGGAATGCAGGAAGCGACGGAAGTGATCCAACGGTCGGAACACAAATACCGTCTTCTTCTCCGCGTTCCAATAACCCCGCAGTCCGCCAAATACCGCCGTACCGTAATTGAGCGCATGGGTCGCCACGCCCACCTTGGCATCGGAATACGGGACGATCTTGCCTTGAAAATACGCGTGCTTGGGGATTGCCACGAACGCACCTCCTGCAGATGGGATCTGTGCGGCTATTATACTGCTTCCCTTAAGGGGCACAGCGCCATCCATCGCGCTTGACACATGGTGGCGAGGTGGTATAATTTAGTTCGATATCTATCGAACTAAATCTACACAGGTGAAACCATGAATACCGAACCAGAAATGCTCGACCTGCTCAAAGCCCTTTCACAGGCAGACCGGTTGAAGATCGTCGGAATGCTCGTGCAGGCACCCTCCACCCTGGCACAGATCAGTGCCGCGCTGGCTCTCTCCACGCGGGATACCTACAACCACCTCGAGTTCCTGAAATTTGTCCAGATCGTCTCCGAAATGGATGGTTCCTACCACCTCTCCACAGACGGGCTGGAAAAAATCTCAAGGAGTCAGTTCCAGGGCAGCCACCAGGTTCACGCCCCAGGCGCAGACCTGGACCCCGGGCGCCAGAAGAGCCTGGCTGCCTTCCTGGGAAGGGATGGCAGCATCCGCCGGATCCCCAATTCCCGCACGCAGGTGGAAAAATTCCGCCTTGTGCTGGAATACCTGCAGGCGGCATTTGAACCGCAGGTTGAGTACAGCGAGAAACAGGTCAATGCCATCATCCAGCGCTTTCACCCGGATAGCGCCGGACTCCGCCGAGACCTGGTGGATGCCGGGCTGCTCAGGCGGGTGCCGGATGGTTCACGTTACTGGCGGGTCGTGCTGGAGGAAAAATGAACGAGGAGCTGCTCTCCTTCTTCAAAGCGCTGGCAGATGCCAACCGTCTCAAGATCGTCGGTTTGCTCGCCGGGCATCCCTACAGCGGGGAGGAACTCGCCGCCCTGCTGGGTCTCAAGCCCTCGACCGTCTCCCACCACCTTGCCAGGCTTGCCGGGATCGGGCTTGTATCGGCGCGCCCGGAGGGGTATTACAACGTCTGGCAGTTGGAGCCTGCCGCCCTGGAGCGCACGCGCCTGCTCTTCTCGCAGGATGACCTGCAGCAGGTTGCCGCCGGTGTGGACGCGGATGCCTACGACCACAAGGTGATCGCCGATTTCAGCCGTCCCGATGGCACCCTGAAGGAGATCCCCGCCCAGCGAAAGAAACGCGAGGCGGTGCTGCGCCACGTGGCGCAAGCCTTCGTCCCGGGTGAACGGTACAGCGAGAAGCAGGTCAACACCATGCTGGCGCGCTTCCACCCGGACACGGCATCTCTGCGCCGTGAACTTGTGGGCATGCACTTGATGGCGCGTGAGGGTGGTGGCGGGGATTACTGGCGCCTCGACCCGTAGCCCCAATCCCCCATTCTCAGGTCTGCTCGCGCCTCGCCAGGGGGAAGGTCTCGTCCCCAGCCAGTGCCTTGCCCGGCGTCTCCGCCTCCAGGCGCATCACCCGGCTGTTGGCGAAGTAACCGAAGTCGAAGTCGGTCGCCTCCCCCGCCTGCTTGCCGGGGATGGGCATCAGGCGCGCCGTGAGGGGTTTATCCAGCCGCAGGGCAAGCGCGCACAGGTCGAGCAGCAAGGCGGAGATCTGTCCGGCGCTGGCATCCCCCGGCAGGGGCACGGTATCCAGACCGGTGCCGCACACAGCCGAGGTGAGCAGCAAGTCCTTGACCGTCAGGCTGCCATCGGCGGCGCGGCGTGCCAGCACAGCGTCCTCCAGCACAGGCTGCATGAAGCCGTTGAAACCCGCACGCGGAAATGTCGCCCGGTCGATCGCGGCGGTCAGGACCGCCGCCGCCGCAAGCGTGCCGTGCAGACCGGCGCGCGGCACACCCATGCGCTCCACCGCCGCGCCCAGCGAATGGCTTTCCTGCGGGTAGGGTGCCAGCGAAAAGTCGATGCCCCCAAAGCGGATCAGGTACTTGAACTTCAAGAAATCCGCCACGCGCGTCAGCGTGTGGGCGTTCTCCTCCAGCAGGTCCACCAGCACCCGCTGCCCGTCCTCCACCGTCCGCCCGATCTCGAATGCCTGGACTGCCGCCTCCGCCGCTTCCATTGCCAGGCTGAAGGCTGGCTCGTCGTTATCATGGTACGCCGCCGGGAAGAACGGCGCGCCTGCCGGGACATTTGCCAGCGCGGCGAAGTTCAGGTTGGAAAATCCCTTTGGGTCGATGCGGGCGCAGTCGACGATGACCTGGGCGCAATCATGCACCGCTGCCAGGCTGATGCCGCGCCGGTTGTCTGCCATCACCCCGGCAAAGAAGATGCCCTTCGAGGCGGCGATCGCCTCCGGGATGACGGCATAACTCGCGGGCAATTCGGGCAGGGCGGGTCCGAGGGCGCCGTAGGCGATGCCTGCCTCCGGCAGGAGGCGGGTGAGTGCCTCTGCCAGGTGCGGCGTCAGGTCGATCCTATCCCTGCCCAGCAGCTGCGGGAAGGGGATGGTTGCCAGGCGGGTGGTCTGCACTTCATAGCCTTCCGCCTCGAAGGCAGCCTGGGCTTCCGCCAGGAACCTGCCCGCTTCGGCGATCTTCTTTTCTTCCAGCGGGTAGCCTGGGTTGCAGAAATAAGTGATCGAGCGGATCTTCATTGCCCGCCTCCCGGGGTGCTGTCCGTTCGCTGGCGCACGGCTTCGAACAACAGCACCGCCCCCGCCGCGCCGGCGTTGAGCGATTCACCCCCGCCCGGCATGGGGATGCTGATGGTGGCAGTCGCCAGATCCCTTGCCATCGGGCTTGCCCCTTCCGCCTCGCCACCGACGATCAGCGCCAACGGGCGGCGCAGGTCGGTCTGCCAGCAGGGTGTGCCCGCCATGTCTGCCAGCAGGACCTGCATTCCGGCGGTGCGCGCCGCGATCTGCTCCCAATCCAGCGCCAGGATGGGCAGTCGGAAATGAGCGCCCATGCCCGCCCGCACCACCTTGGGTGCAAAGGCATCCGCCGTCTCGGGCGGCAGCAGCACCGCCTGGGCGCCCGCCGCAGCAGCACTGCGCAGCAGCGTACCCAGGTTCCCGGGGTCGCGCACCTGGTCAGGGATGAGCAGCAGGTCGGTTCGGGCAGGCAGGGGCAGGGTATCCTGCTCCAGCACGGCAATGATGCCCTGGGTGCTGCCCGTATCGCTGAGCGATTGGAGCAGGCGCGCCTCCACCGGTTCACAGTCCACGCCGCCCGCTTTCAGGTCTGCGACCAGCGCCGCGCCGCGGGTGCTTAATTCGGGTGAATACAGCAGGTAGCGGAAGCGCCAGCCGCTGCGGGCGGCTTCCTCCACCAGGCGCACACCTTCGGCGGCAAAGGCATTCGCCTCCCGGCGCTCCTTGGGGCGCCCGAGCAGGGCGCGGACGAGTTTCATTTTCGGATTGTGGAGCGAGGTGATCATGTCGCCTGTCTTTCCCGGGATTATTTTACCCCCTTAAAGAGAAGCGGGGCGACCTTCTGGTCGCCCCGGCATCTTACATCAAACTGTTTATTTGGCGGTCTGAGCCACCACCGCAGCAAATGCCTGCGGATCGCGCACTGCCAGGTCTGCCAGCATCTTGCGGTTGAGCGTGATATCTGCTTTCTTCATCGCCGCCACCAGGCGGCTGTAGGTGGTGCCGTTCAGCCGTGCCGCGGCGTTGATGCGGGTGATCCATAACCTGCGCATATCACGCCGGCGCACACGCCGGTCGCGCGAGGCGTACCACATGCTCTTCAGCATCGCCTCGTTGGCGCGCTTGAACAGCAGGTGCCTTGACCCGCGCTGACCCTTGGTGTATTTCAGGACTTTCTTGTGACCCAGGTGACCATGTGGTCCACCTTTTACACGTGCCATTCTTTTTCCTCCTGCGTACCTCCGGGCGCCGGTGTAAGGACGTGTGTTTTCACAGCCTTACGATCCAGTTGCAGACACCCGGTAGCCGCAAACCTTTACGGATAAGACCTCAGCCTGGTCTATGCGACCTAGGGCTTCATATGCGGCGCCAGGCGGCGGATGCGCTTGATGATCCCACGTCCCTGGACGGGAACCATCTCGCCGAACAAGGCTTTCACGCGACCCGAGCGTTTGCGTCGCAGGTGAGCCTTGCCGCCTTTGGTGCGCACGATCATGCCAGACCCGGTAATGCCAAAGCGCTTTGAGGTCGCCTTGTGGGTCTTGAGCTTGTACTTTCAATCATTCTGCTTACGCGGCACAGCCAATTACTCCTTCTTGTTGGATTCCGCAGCAACTTTCGCCTGCGGTTCTTCACTGGTTTCTGTTTCGGTCCCGGCGCCGGGAGCGCCAGGCTCTTTCGCCTTCTTTTTACTCCCGCCCTTCATGGGCACCAGGAGCATGGACATGGTGCGTCCCTCGATCGCCGGGGATTGCTCGATGGTGGCAATGTCCGCCAGGCTCTGGGCGATCTCCCGCAAGTCTTCAAGCGCGATCTCCGGAGAGGTGATCTCGCGGCCGCGGAAGCGGATGGTGACGCGCACCTTCATGTTGTGCTCCAGCCAGCGGCGGGCATCATCCACCTTGAAATCGCGGTGGTGTTCCGTTGTCTTGGGGCGCAGGCGGATCTCTTTGACCTCGACCCTGGTCTGAGCCTTGCGCGCCTCGCGGTCCTTTTTATCTTTCTCGAACAGGAACTTGCCGAAGTCCATGATACGGCAAACCGGGGGGCTGGCGTTGGGTGACACTTCCACCAGGTCGAGGTCGGCTTCGCGTGCCATGCGCAGGGCTTCCCGGACGGGCACAACCCCGGCATTCTCTCCGGTGGCACCGATCAGGCGCACCTCCGGAACCCGTATGGTCTCGTTAACTCGAAATTCGTTGGCGCTGATACCTCACTCCTTCAAACATAACGGAAGTCCAGCCCGGGGGCTGGTTTAAGCGGGCTGATGATACCATGAAGGCGGGTGAATCGTCAATCAATTGGGCATGTTTGGGGTGATATTCGCCCCCTCCGCCCTCCGGACAGCAGGTCTCACGGGCGCGGGGTGGGAAGTTGGGTGGGCGTGCCAAGGGGCGTGGGTGTCTGCGCCTGTGAGAGCGCAACCGAGGCGCACAGCGACAGACCCACCTCGGCATTGATGCGGATGGTGTCATCCTCACCGTAGGCATCCAGCAGTTGGGTCAGGACATCCACCGCATCGATGCAGTAGGTGGGATACAGCTTGCTGTATGCCGCCAGCACGGAACCGTAATCCAGGTAATAGGTGGCAGAGACGGAGGTGAGCGGCAGACCGATGACAGTCGTACCCGCATCCCCATCGAAACATCCGCCGATCGCCTCGCAGGATTCTGCCGGGGAGCAGCCGCGCACCGCACACTTGAGCGCGATGATGGAAGTCTCGAAGTTCTTTCCGCGCTTGTAGATATTCCCCAGCAACCCGTAGAGATCGGCGTTGTCCGGCTCGATCTCGATGGCTCTCTTGGCATTGCGGGCGGCGGCGAAGAATTCACCCATCTGGGCATAGGTCCTGGCGATGGCAACATAGGGCAGCGGATCCTGGATCCCCAACTGCTCATTCAGGCGGCTTGCCCTGGCAAAGTAATCCAGCGCCTGTTCATAGAGCAGGGTCTGCTGGGAAGGGATGAGCGAGCGAAAGGCAAGGGCGCGGTAGTTCTGCCCGATCGAGATGAGCAGGAAGGTCAGGTTGGGATTGATCTCCAGCGCAGCCTGGTATTCTTCGATCGCCTGGTTGTAACTGAGCGTCGATTCCAGGAAATAGGCATACACGCGGTGCACATCCATAGATCGGAAGAG
>JBFYSG010000137.1:0-3939 GCA_041301835.1 Chloroflexota bacterium
ATTCCCGTTCTGCCCATATAGGAGCAGGGCTTCGTCAAGATTCGCGTTTTTAAGCAGGGGAGCATTCCCAGTTGCCACCAGCAGGGACAGGTCTTCCTCGTCCAAAGCCGCCACAAAAGCGGATGCCGAGCGCATGTGATCACGCACCGCAGCCAATACCGCCTCCAGGAATTGACGCAAATCGTTCTGCGTGATCAGGCGATCCTCAAGACTTTGCAACAGCACCAAGTCATCCCGATCTCGTCCAAAAAAGATGATCCGGTCCCAGAGAGGCGCAATCAGGGTAATGGCATGTTCCATCAGCAACACGGTCACGACCATGGAGGTCGGGACAGCCCCCGAATAGACCACGCCGAAATACTCTCCGATGCGCCGGATAACCGTCATGACGCCCAATGCCACAGAGGCGGTGACCGGGCCGCGCATGAGCCATTTAAACAATTTGCTTCGCACCACCCGATCGGGCCATGAAACGCCAAAAAATGCCACCGAATACGCCATCACAACGATCAGGGTGCCAACCAGCGTGTTGCTGACCAGCGCTGATCCCCAGAACAGGTAGGGGTGTTCGCTAGCAAAGCTGGACCCATAGAGCAGGTATGGGAAAGAACCCAGGGCAGGTGCGGTCGCTCCTGCCAGGAGATAGATCATCCTGCGGCGACCCGAACGGGTAAGCGTATGGCTGTAGGCACGCCCAAAGCAAATCCAGGCGATCAACATGATCACGATGTAGTAACCTGTGAAGATCTCAGCCCAAACTGTCCGCTGCAGGTGCGGGGCTGGCTGCCCATCCAGGATCATGGGTCCAAGCAGGTTTCCAGTTGCAAGAAGCAGGGTAAATCCGGCTGATATCAGATAGATTCCCCGTACCAGCCAGCGGCGGGCAGGATGCCCAACCATGCCGCTCTTGACCATCAGCGCATCGGCGAGATGGAGATATGCCGCTGGCAGGAACGCGATCCCGATCCATTCCAGTCGCAGGAAGAGCGAGATCATCTCTTCTGTGTTGGCTGAACCTTCCAGCGCTTCAGAGGTGAATATGACCAGGATGCATAACAAGATCAGGGAGAACGAGCGCGCCACGCGGTCGCGCAGGTTAAAAGAGAGAGAATAGAGCAATAACGAAAATGCCGTGATTGCTATCCCGGCTGTCAGGATCTGATTGATGGTGATAACCCCCACCAGTAATTGCTGTAACCAACCGTTAAACATGCAAGCCTTCCATAAACCGTTAACCTAGCGTACGCCCAAAGAACAGGGCTACGTCCTTCGATTCGTAGTACATCGCATTATACCCGGAGAAATCAAAACCAAGTTTCAACGCCAGTCTGATCGCTGGGGTATTTTTAGTGATCGTCTCAAGCATCACATGTTTATTCTTCCGGTTCGCCGCCCACGACTGCGCCGCCAGCACAAGCGCCGTGCCGATCCCCTGCCTGCGGCAGCGGGGGGTCACAACAAGGTCAGTGATAAGCGCCGTGTGGAGCACCTGGTTGTCATTCATACGGACATAACCAACAGTCGTTCCTGCCTCCTCGGCGATGAGGACACCATGGCGGCGGTTCCAGGATTCGGACAGAAGCGAGACCGGGCGGGGATATGGAATAACCACGGATCGAGGCAGGCGGATCTCGCGGAATGCGACCAAGTACTGCTCCTCCTCGTGCTGGAGATCCATCTGCCAGACATAGTCCACTGTACTGGTATGATCCATAGCCATCAGGGTATTTACATCGGTGGAGACTGCCGGGCGTATGTTTATTTGTGGCATGGCTCAAGCCCTCACGGTATCAGGATCCGAACAGACACAATGCAGGCAGGCATCGCCTGCCCCTCGTTGTCTACCACCACCAGGCGCAGGAGATAATCACCGGGCTGGATCTCCGAAGTGTCCCATTCTCCCAGGCTTTCTTCTATTCTCAATTCCCGACCTGCCTGTATGGTCGCCCAATCATCAACGCCGGAAGGTGAAAATTCATATTTATAAAAACCAAAATTAGGAATGTCCGCAGTCCCCATCAGAATGATCTTCCCGCGGATCTGCTCCCCCGGCTCCGGCGAAGTGATCATGATCTGCCCCGGGATGCAGCCGATCAGCCCGCTGGGCACATCGACAGACGGCGTGAGGGCGTTCCTGGTTGCCAGGATCTCTGCGGGGAGCGTGGCGGATAACGGCGCAGCCAGATCGTTGGTAGGTGTATACAGGGTGGTGAGACCCGGCAAGGATGGTACCAGGAACACAATCAGGACGAATTCCGCCAGGGCAAGGATCCCTATTCCCACCAGGATCGCGCTCGCCCGTGCCTGGTTTCGCCGGGCAATATCGACTTCCAAGCCAAAAACAGCTCCACCAAGTTCATGCCTGGTCTGGTGGAACCGGCGAAGCGTAAAGATGAGGGCAATAAACAGGATCAGGTAGATTAAAACCACATAATCCGTAAAGAATTGGATGGTACCAACCATGCATTCCCCTCTACAGCGTGCGAAGCACGCCGCGTATCAGTTGTTCAAGTTTAGGCGCGAGGATGTTTCCGGCTTCCAGGACCTCTTCATGGGAAGTGGCAGTATTGCCATCCAGGTTGGCTTTGTTGCTGATTCCGGAAAATCCCAGCACACGGGTACCGCCGTGCCGCGCAATGATGACCTCGGATACGGTGGACATCCCAACGGCATCGGCGCCTGACGCGCGCAGGAATCGCAGATCCGCCGGGCTCTCAAAGGAAGGTCCGCTCAAGCCGGCATACACGCCTTCCCGCAGGGTTAACCCTGCCTCTTGGGCGACTTTCCTCGCCGCAGCACACAAGGTCCGATCGTATGACTGGCTCATATCGGGGAACCGGGGGCCAAATTCATCCAGGTTGGGACCGATCAGGGGATTTAACCCCGTCATCCCGGCTATATTGAGGTTATCTGTGATCAACATCACGTCACCGGGCACAAACTCGGGATTGATCGCGCCCGCCGCATTCGTCACGATCATGATCTCCACGCCCAGACGCTGCATGACACGCACGGGTAAAGTCACCTGCTGCATGGAGTAACCCTCATAATAGTGGATCCGTCCCTGCATCACGAGGACTTTCTGGTTCTCCAGCTCGCCAACAACCAGCCTGCCCGAGTGCCCGAGGACTGTGGAAACGGGCCATTCAGGTAATTCTTGATATGGGATATTCACTGCAGAAACGACAGAATCCGCCACCTTTCCCAGCCCCGTTCCCAGGATAATGCCTATCCGTGGCTGGATTTTAATGCGGGATCGTACTGCCGCGGCGATCTGATCGATAAGGGCAAGGGTTATTTGCATGAAGATACTCCGGTTACTGCTAAAGGTTTGGGAATTATATCCCAAAGAACGCGAGCCTAATGGCGGATCGCATCACGAAACACCTGGACTGTTTCATCCACGTCCATGTCGCTGATCCAATAATGCGTTACCAGTCGGAATTGACGCCCACCGGTTATGCCTGCCAGCACGCCATTCGCCTCCAGCCGCCCGGATAGATCCTCCGCAGTACCTGGGACTGCGTCATCCATTGCAACAAAAACCATGTTAGTGGCAGGATCCATGACCGAGAGACCCTGGATCTGCTGCAAACCGGCGGCTAATTTTCTTGCCCGCTGATGGTCCTCGTGCAGCCTCATAGTCATCTTCTGCACAGCGATGATCCCCGCTGCCGCCAAAACCCCGGTCTGGCGCATCCCGCCACCAAGCACTTTGCGGGCGCGGTGTGCCTTGCGGATGAATTCCCGGTCGCCGCATAACACCGATCCAACCGGGGCACACAATCCCTTGCTCAGGCAGAATGTGACCGAGTCCACCATGGCGGTCAACTCTTTCACATCGATTCCCTGCGCCGCGGCGGCATTAAAGATCCGGGCACCATCAAGATGAACCGCGAGTCCGTGGGCATGGGCAAGTTCCACGATCTCATTCGTGGT
>JBFYSG010000140.1:0-6046 GCA_041301835.1 Chloroflexota bacterium
CCGGTCAACCTGGGATCGGGGAACGAGATCTCCATCCGGGCGCTGGCGGAACTGATCGCCCGCCTGACCGGTTACCAGGGTGAACTGGTCTGGGATACGTCGCGCCCCAACGGTCAGCCGCGCCGCGCCCTGGATGTCAGCCGGGCTGAGCGGCTGTTCGGTTTCCGCGCCCGCACCTCCTTTGAGCAGGGACTGCGCCGTACGATCGATTGGTACCGCGCCCAGCATCCGGAAGGGAGCCGGGCGTGAGCAAGACCTTGCACACGGAAGCGCAAGCCGCCGAGCCGGGCTGGGACATGGTGCTGCGACCCCGGCGGCGCCTGTTCGATCTGCGCCTGGGCGAGCTGGCGCACGCCCGCGACCTCATCCTTCTGTTCGTGCGGCGTGATTTTGTGGCGGTCTACAAGCAGACCATCCTGGGTCCGCTGTGGTATTTGATCCAGCCGCTGCTCACCACCATCACCTTCACCATCATCTTTGGCAACATTGCCGCATTGTCCACCGACGGCTTGCCGCAGTTCCTGTTCTACATGTCCGGCACGGTCATCTGGACCTATTTTGCCAGTTGTCTCACCAAGACCTCGGATACCTTCATCCACAACACGCACCTGTTCGGCAAGGTCTATTTCCCGCGCCTGGCGGTGCCCATCTCCATCCTGTTCTCCAACCTGATCGCCTTCGCCATCCAGTTCGGATTATTCCTGGTCTTCATCGGCTTCTTTGCCGTACAGCAGGCGAACATCCATCCCAACTGGTGGATCCTGCTCACACCGCTGCTGCTGTTGATGATGGCAGGTCTGGGGTTGGGTTTCGGTATCATCATCTCCTCGCTGACCACCCGCTACCGCGACCTGCGCTTCCTGGTGCAGTTCGGGGTCGAACTGCTGATGTTCGTCACGCCGGTCATCTACCCCACTTCCGCCATTCCCGCCCAATACCAGGGGCTGATCCAGTTCAACCCGATGGCGCCCATCGTGGAGGCTTTCCGCTACGCTTACCTCGGTGCGGGCACGGTGAACTTCGTTCAACTGGCATACAGTTTTGGCTTCATGCTCCTGGTGCTCATCCTGGGGGTCATCATCTTCAACCGGGTGGAAGCCACCTTCATGGATACCGTATGAGCAGCCTGGTCATCAGCGTCGAGAACGTCTCCAAGGCATACCGCCTGGGTCAGATCAGCAGCGGCACCCTGAGCAACGATCTGAAGGTCTGGTGGGCGAAAGCGCGCCACAAGCCCAACCCGCTCTTGAAGATCGGGCAGCCGATGCACGGCAATGTGGAAGGCGAGATCCTGTGGGCGCTGCGCGAGGTCAGTTTCACTGTCGAGCAGGGCAAGGTGCTGGGCATCATCGGCAGGAACGGCGCCGGCAAGAGCACCATCCTCAAGATCCTGTCGCGCGTCACCGCGCCGAGCAGCGGGGAGGTCAAGATACGCGGACGCATCGCCAGCCTGTTGGAAGTGGGTACTGGTTTTCATCCCGAACTGACCGGACGGGAGAACATCTACCTGAACGGCGCCATCCTGGGCATGAAGCGCGCCGAGATCGACCGCAAGTTCGATGAGATCCTGGATTTTTCGGAGGTGCAGGATTTCATTGACACCCCGGTCAAGCGCTACTCCTCCGGCATGTACGTGCGCCTGGCATTCGCGGTTGCCGCCCACCTGGAACCTGAGATCCTGGTGGTGGACGAGGTGCTGGCGGTGGGCGATGCCGAGTTCCAGCGCAAGTGCCTGGGCAAAATGGGCGATGTCGCACAGCAGGGGCGCACGGTGCTGTTCGTGAGCCACAATATGTCTGCCATCCTGCGCCTGACGCAGGAGGCGATCGTCCTGAAGGAAGGGCGCCTGGCACTGCGCGCCGCCGCGCCGCAGGCGGTGGAATATTACCTTGCCTCCGGCGCGGGGCAGAGCGGGGAACGCTTGTGGGAGGCGCAGGAGGTGCCCGCCAGCGCCGATCCCTTCCGTCCCATTGCCCTGCGGCTGTTGGATAAGGGCGGCAAGGTCGTGGATACGGTGCGCTCGGTGGAACCCTTTACCATCGAGATGGAATACGAACTCAGCGCCCCGCTGACGGGCTTGCGCGTCGGCATCTACCTCAATTCGGTGCGCGGCGACCAGGTGCTGACCTCCTTCGATACCGACGATCCGGAGCGCTTCGAGCGCCTGACCACCCGCCTCGCCGGGCGCTATGTCAGCCGCTGCCGGGTGCCTGCCGACCTGCTCAACAACGGGCGCTACACGCTGGGCGTCAACGCCAGTTCCTTCCGGGTGCGGCGCTATTTCATGGACGAGCAGGCGCTGACCTTCAATGTCGATCCCGCCGGGGCTCCGGGCATGCAGTGGGCGGAACCGCGCCCGGGCGTGCTTCGTCCCCGCTTCACCTGGGAGATCGAGACGAGATGAAACCTCGTGCCTTGGTGAAGGAGGTGCTGGGCGAACTGCCCATGACTGCGGAGATGTACTGGTTCCTGCGCCACCGCGATGGGAAGGCGTTCAACCGCTTTAACCTGGATGCCCTCAAGGCGAACCTGCCGGAAATGCTGGCGCAGGTGGCGCCTTACTCTGCCGCGGCGCAGCCCGGTAAAAAATTGTTCTTCTTCGCCTCGATGCACATCTGGATCAACCATGCAGTTGTCACGAGTCTGGTGCTGCGCGGCATGGGTCATCCGGTGGTGCTGGGATACCTGCCGTACAGCGATTTCACCCGCCCGGTGACCAAGTTCGACCTGCGACGCAACGGGTTGTACGCCCGCAATGTCCTGCGCCAGGCGGAACCGCTGCTCAAGAGCCTGTCCCTGCTGGAGGTCGACCCCGTGCGGGAACTTCCCCCGGACCTGCATGAGGCGGTCATGCAGATAACGACCTTCGACACCCGCTACATCCTGCAGCGCGAGGAAGTGCGCGGCGATGAGGCGGTTTTCCTCCTGCGGCGTGAGCGCAACCTGGATGCCGCCCGGCGTGCCCTGGCGTACTTCCAGCGGGAACGCCCGGAGACGGTCATTGTGCCCAACGGCATGATCCTGGAATACGGCGCCGTGTACGAGACGGCGCGCCATCTCGGCATCCCGGTCGTCACCTACGAGTTCGGGGAACAGGACCAGCGCATCTGGATCGGGCAGGACCGCTGGGTGATCCATCACCGCACTGAGGAAATGTGGGCGGCGCGCAAGGAGCGCAAGTTAAGCCAGGAACAACGCGCCTGGTTGGAAACCTTCCTGACCGGACGCCAGAGATCATCCACCGGGAGCCAGTTCGCCCACCTGTGGCAAAAAGCGGACCGCGCCGGCGGGGCGCGCGTGCGCGCCGCGCTGGGCTTGGATGAGCGCCCGGTGCTGTTACTGCCCACCAACGTGCTGGGCGATTCAGCCACGCTGGGTCTGACCGTATTCTCCCGCTCGATGACCGAGTGGTTGGAGAAGGTCCTGCCGGTGCTGGCAGCCCGGAGCGAAGTCCAGGTCGTCATCCGCATCCACCCCGGGGAAACCCTGACCGTTGGACCCTCGGTGATGGAGATCGTCGAGCGGGTATTGCCCGAACGCCCGGCGCATATCCACCTGGTGGGCGCGCTGGAAAAGATCAACACCTACGACCTGATGGAGATCACCGACCTGGCGCTGGTGTATACCACCACCGCGGGGCTGGAAATGGCTTTGAGGGGTATCCCGGTGCTGGTCAGCGGCAGGGCGCATTACCGCGGCAAAGACTTCACCCTGGATGCCGACTCGTGGGAAGCCTATTTCCAGGCATTGGATCGCGCCGTGCGCTCAGCCCCGGCGCGCCTCACGCCCGACCAGGTGGAACATGCGTGGAACTACGCCTACACCTTTTTCGCCGAATACCCCCAGCCCTTTCCCTGGCACCTGGAAAAATTGGGCTCCAGCCTTGAGGAGCGCCCCCTTTCGGACGTGCTCAGCCCGGCTGGCAGGGAACGCTACGGGTCCACTTTCCAACAACTGGCGGGCTTTCCCGGCAGGATGGATCGATCAAACTAGAGGCAGAAAACCTTTCACAAGGAGAATATCATGACACAAACAAGAGTACTGGTTACCGGTGCAGGCGGGTTCATCGGACATCACCTGGTCACTTTCCTGCGCGCCAAGGGATACTGGGTGCGCGGGGTGGACCTGAAACTCCCGGAATACAGCCCCGTGGACGCGGATGAGTTCGAACTGCTCGACCTTCGCCGCTGGGACAACTGCCTGCAGGCGACGCGCGGCATCGACGAGGTCTACGGACTGGCGGCGGATATGGGCGGGATGGGCTTCATCTCCGCGCACCATTCCGAGATCCTGCACAACAATTCGCTGATCAACACCCACACGCTGGAAGCCGCCCGGCTCAACGGGGTCAAGCGCTACTTCTATACCTCATCTGCCTGCGTCTACCCGGAGTTCAAGCAGACCGATGCCAATGTCGTCCCGTTGAAGGAAGAGGATGCCTACCCTGCCATGCCGCAGGATGCCTACGGCTGGGAGAAACTGGTCATGGAACGCCTGTGCAGCCATTACCGCCAGGACTACGGGCTGGAGACGCGCATCGTCCGCTTCCACAACATCTTCGGGGAACAGGGCACCTGGGATGGCGGGCGCGAGAAAGCCCCCGCCGCCCTTTCACGCAAGATCGCGCTCGCCAAGCTCACCGGCAAGCACGAGATCGAGATGTGGGGTGACGGGGAGCAGACGCGCTCCTTCTGCCACATCCAGGACACCCTGGAGGGCATTTTCCGCCTGATGCGCTCGGACCACCACGAACCGCTCAACCTGGGTTCCGACCGCATGGTCACGATCAACGAACTGGCGGAGATCATCGCCCGCATCGCCGGCATCGAGATCACGATCAAGCACATCCCCGGACCGATGGGCGTGCGCGGGCGCAATTCCGACAACACCCGCCTGCGCGAGATCCTGCAGTGGGAACCCGTGCTGACCCTCGAGCAGGGGCTGGAACGCACCTACCCGTGGATCGAGGCGCAGGTCGCCGAAAAACTGGGACTGCCGGGCGCCGCCTAGGAGCTGCCTGCATGTCATTCCTGACCCTGTTCACGGCACCCAAGCCGTTCACCAACCCGCATATCAACATCATCCAGCGCAATGCCATCCAGGCATGGAAGTCGCTGGCGGATGTCGACGTGCTCTTGATCGGCGATGAGGCGGGCATCGCGCCAGCCGCCGCCGAATTCGGGGTCAGGCATGTCGGACAGGTGGCAAGGGATGCGCAGGGCATCCCGCTGGTCAGCGCCGTCATGGAGATCGCGCACACACACACCACGACCCCAATGCTGTGCTATGCCAATGCCGATATGATCCTGATGTCCGATGCGGTCGAAGCCGCCCGGCAGGCTGCCGCGCAGGCGCAGGATTTCCTGCTGGTGGGTCAGCGCTGGAACCTGGACCTGAGCGAACCATTCGACTTCGGCGGCGATTGGGAAGCCCGCCTGCGTGAACGGGTCAAGGTAAGCGGCGAGTTCTATACCCCCTGGGGCATCGACTACTTCATTTTCCCCCGCCACCTGTACACCGAAGTGCCGGGTTTCACCATCGGGCGAGCGGCTTGGGATAACTGGATGGTGTACCACGCCCGCCAGATGTTCGGCATGGCGGTGGATGTCACCCGGCAGGTCACGGCGGTCCACCAGAACCATGATTACAGCCACCTGCCCGGCAACAAACCGTCCTATGGGAGCGACTCAGCCATGATCAACCTGCAACTGGCGGGCGGGCGCTGTTGTATCTACAACGTCCTGGATGCCAACCGTGAGATGGTGAACGGGCGCATCCGCAAGCCTCAGCCCCGTCTGGTGCGCCTGCTGCGCCGCCTGGAGCACCTGTTCATCAACGACAGCGGGCATGGTTGGCGCTGGGAACTGGCGCTGCGCCTGCAAAGGATGCAGCGTCCGCTGGCATCGAAACCACGGAGATAAAGTCATGCGTGTCGGACACAACCCTGCCCGTTTTGTCGAGAAGGTTCCCCAACCCGCCGGGATCACCGTGGCGGTGGTCAACTGCATCCCGTTCCTGGGCGGATATTATGAGCAGAGCCTGGAGG
>JBFYSG010000141.1:0-4126 GCA_041301835.1 Chloroflexota bacterium
GGCCGTGGAACCGGACAACCGGGCGCGGCGCATCCGGTTGGGCGGCTTTTCTCCTGCGCCTGACGATCAGGGTCGCACTGATGGCGAAAACAAGAAAAACAACCGCCAGGATGGAGTATGAATGGATCCCGATGGTGACATTCAACAGCACGCCCGCCACCAGGATGAACGGGAGGCTCAACCCGATGCTGATGCCAGCCGTTTCCCAAAAACCGGGCTTGTTCCTGCCCGCCATGGCGGTCCACAGGCTGTATCCGGGGATAAAGAGCACCACCAGGATCCCGATCACAAGGCGCACGGGCTGGACCAGGTCAAAGATATCCAGGAGCGCATAGACGACCATGAGCAGGAGGCAGGTCAGCAGATCGAGGTTTGCCCGCAGGGTCTGTTTCATGTTCCTCTCCCCTGCATCCGGCGGTTCGCCAGCATGTAGGAAATGCCTTCCTTCGCCCCTGCCAGGAGTCCCCGTATGACCTCAACCTTGCGAAAACGCAGGAGGTAATAGATCAGGTTCATGGGGAATTCGCACAGGATGAACCAGACACAGAAGACGGATAACTGCAGGTTGGAGGCATATTTCGTGCGAAAAATAAAACGGTTGCGGGTGAAGTAGCGCACCTTGTTCCCCGGGACTTTATTCAGAGAGACCGATCCTTTGTGGTAGATCTTTGCGCCGGGTACGACCACGATCTTGAAACCCTGCCGGGCAGCACGGGCGCAGAGATCGGTGTCCTCCGCCTGGTAAAAATATTCCTCAGACAGGGTCCCGATGCTCTCGAGCACAGCGCGCTTGATCAACAGGCTCGCGCCCAGCGCCGCTTCGATATACACGAAAGGATCCCCGGCGCCGATCTTGACCGGCCTGCCCGGCGGACCATACCAGCCGATGGACATGCCCTGGTTCTGGACCATATCCCGCCGGGTATGATCGTAGATCACCGGGGTCAGCAGACCGATGGCGGGGTTTTCTTCCGCCACGCCCAGCAATCGATCCAGAAGGTCAGGCGTGACCGCGGTATCGTTGTTCAGCAGCAGGACGTAATCAGCCTGGATGCCCAGGACGTAGTCGATCCCCAGGTTATTCCCGCCGGCAAAGCCGCGGTTCGTCTCACTGCGGATGGCATGGATCCAACCGTGGGAGGCTTGCAGCAGGTCGGCTTCGTTCACTTCAGAACCGTTATCGACCACGACCACCCGTACGTTGGCATACTCCAGCCCCGATAACGAATCCAGGCATTCCAGGGTGTCCTGCAAGCCATTCCAGTTCAGGACCACAATGACCACCAAGGGCGCCTTGTCAGGCATCGCTCAGGAGCCCCCTTCCCGCTTGTGCGCCTGGACCATCACCGAGCCGCCCCTGCCGAGCAGGGCGCTCGCGGCGGTGAACGGAAGCCAAAGATACGCCAGGTATTTTGCCGGGCTCTTCCCACCCGCGCCAGGCTGCGTCCCCAGCACCTGCTGGAAACTGCGTGCCAGCGAGACCGGCGTGGGGTTATAGCCGACCCGCTCGACCACAAATCCGCTGCGTTCGAGCAGTTTCCCCAGGGTGGCAGGCGTAAAGAGGAACAGGTGCCGGGGCGGATCGATCGCGCTCCAACACGCCCCGAACAAGCGTGCCTCCCAACTGCCAAAGTTGGGGACTTCAATCACCAGCCTGCCATCCTGCTTAAGGATGCGGTGGACCTCGTCCAGCAGCGCACCCGGCTCATGGATGTGTTCCAGCACGTGCATCAGCACCACGGCATCGAAGTGCTCTGCAGGCTGGCGGGATCCTTTCAGGCTGCCGGTGAAGATATCCAGACCCTTCTTGCGTGCTTCGGCGGCGGCAAGAGCGCTGACATCCACGCCCGAAACCGACCAGCCGCGCGCTTTCATCTTCTCCAGGTATTTCCCGGAGCCGCATCCCACATCCAGGAGCCTGCCCCCGGCGGCATCCTTGAAGAGGTGCAAGTCGGCACGGAAGAGCCCCAGGAAACGCTCCCAGGTGCGTTCCAGCCACGCCTGGTCTCCTTGCTGGGAAAAGGGCGGATAGTTGTCCGGGTAATACTGGTGCATATCCTGTTCCTGCGGGCGCGGATTAAGGTAGACCAGACCGCAGTTCCGGCACCTGCCCAGCGTGAACTCACCGGGCAGGTGGAACCATCCATCCCGGACAGGGAACAAGGCGGTGAATTCGTCCCTTCCGCACAGGTGGCAGTGGGTCGTCTCGAGCATCGCCATCATCTGCCGCTACCTGGGCTCTTCCCGGCGCACAAGCCAAACATCCAGATCGCCGTTGGTATAGATCTTTCCGAAATTCGTCTCATGACTGATGCGCAGCAGGTCTTCCGGCAGGACCGTGACCGGGTTGCGCTGGATCAGGGTCTCGTAGGCGCGGTCATACGCCGAGATGGGCAGGTAATACAGGGGGAAGCGCTCGCTCGGCTTGCGTTCAGCTGAATAATCGAAGTGGTCGGGGAAGTTCAGGGTCTCACCCCATTTTTGGGCGTTCACCGTCGGGGTTTCGTCAATGATGCGGTAGCCCTTCAGCGCGGAGACAAAGGCGAATTTGATCGTGATCGAATCCACCGGGATGTCGTCCTCGCGCTGGTCGGCAAGCCACGCCATGCCTGCCAGTTCGGCGGATGAGATCTGCTGGTTCACCCTGTAGGTCTCGGGGGAAGGGAAGTAACCGAACATGCCGATCGCATACGCCAGGAACAGGCTGCCAGCCGCGGCGGTGACCGAGATGATCCTGCCCGGTCGAATATTCCTGCGGATCCTGAACAGGTAATATTTCATCACCATGCCGCCCAGGTATCCGACGATGGGTGGGGAGATCAGGATGATCGCCGCCAGGGAGCGCCAGTAAGACACCGCCCCCGATCCGCAGAACAGGACGATGATGAACATGCCGACCTGGGAAAATGCATAGACCGCCAGCGGCAGGATCTGCCGGGACTGCGGGTCGGTCTTGCGGGTGCGGAAGATCCAGATGCCCGCCACGAACACCAGGGCAATGTAGAAAAAGGCGTGCCCGCTCATGCGGATCAACAACACGATCGAATTCATGAGCGAGACGTTGATGCTGTCCAACTGGTTGAACGCCTGGGCTGCCCCGCCTTCCCCCAGCGCGCTGATCACGTTCGCCAGTTCGTTCACGGTCATCGACCAGAAGAAGTAATTCATGGTCAACCAGGTGACGAAGGAGACCAGCAGGATGACGACCGTATTGATCACCTGGCGGGCGGTATGCTTTTCACGCCAGGACGAACCCAGGCGGTACATTTCCACCACCGAAAGTCCCAGGATCAGGCTGATGCACACCACCGGGTGGATGAAAACGGTCGACAGGCTCGCCGCGATCAGCAACATGCGGTATCCCAGCGAGTTATCCCGCAGTACCCGCAGGAATAGCCAGAGCACGAAGACCACGTTCGTAAAACCCAGCAGGGTGGGCCATACTTCGTAATTGATCGATGAGAAGAAGATGATGCAGCTGGATAACATTGAGATCGCCAGGGAGAACGGGTTGCTCAGGACATCCCTGGAAACCATGTAGTTGAACAGGAACAGGGTCAGGAAGGTGGCAAAGGGTATGTACTGCACCACCTGGAAGGGATCGACATCGATCATCGTCGCGACGAATGCCAGCAGGTACATCGGGGTGGGGTAGATCACGCCGCTGGAAGGACGGTCGTAGACCGGCAGGTGACCCAGCGAGACGATGTCGAGCGCCCTGCCGGCATGGATCAGGATATCCGACCTGCCGTATCCGGCATAACCGCGCATGACGGGCAGCAGCAGGATCACGGCGGTGTTCATGGCGACCAGGAACACGCCGATCATCCAGTAGCGCGCAACGCTCTTGCGCGCCTCCAGTGCAGGGATCAACGCCGCCAGGATACCCCCCACCGTACTCAACGCAAGCAGGATCCAGAAGATCTCCGGCACTGAAAGGTAAATGTTCGACTCATACCCGCTGCTCTGCTCGAGCCTGTACAGGATGTAGACCTGCGTGACGATCAGCGCCAGGCTGAAGATCCACAGCAGATACAACCAGCGCGGCACTTTAATATAGGCAAAGGAACTTTTCGCTCCCGATCTCATCCTGTCTGTCATCCGTGTTCAATCATAACCCATGAAC
>JBFYSG010000142.1:0-4883 GCA_041301835.1 Chloroflexota bacterium
CATTGCTCCATTCCATAAAATATTGATGTTATCAATCTGTAATGTATTAGTAGTACATAATTATGGTTTTTGTACTATAATATTATTACATTCAATCGTAGGAGTTACCAATGCCAAATGACATTCGCCCCGGCAGGCCTCATGGTCGCATGCTGCGCCACAACCGTCGCTGGCAGGAAAGTTTAATGGCTGTCATGGAACCAACGACAGACAAGCCCATTGCTTCAGAAATCGACGTCGGCAGCCGTTTGCGGGAGCTCCGCACAGCACAAGGGTTATCCATCCGCGCGCTGGCGGAATTGAGCGGTTTGAATTTCAACACATTGAGCCTGATCGAGAACAGCAAGACCTCCCCCAGTGTGAGCACCCTCCAACAGCTTGCCCTGGGCTTAAATGTTTCCATCACAGCATTCTTTGAGCGCGTGCAGGCTCCAAAACAAATCGTCTTCCAGAAATCAGGCCAGCGACCACGGGCATCCTTCGCCTACGGTTTGCTGGAAGACCTTGGAGATGGGATGACCCTGCAAGGCGGTCAGCCGCTGCTGATAACGTTGAAACCCGGGGCGGACAGCGGTCCCGACCCGATCGTGCATACCGGTCATGAGTTCGTCTACTGCCTGGATGGTTGTTTCACCTACCTGGTGGGGGGCGAGGAATACAACCTGCAAACCGGCGACAGCCTGCTCTTCGAGGCGCATCTGCCCCATTGCTGGAGGAATCCAAGCAAGAACATCTCGCGTTCCCTGTTGGTCCTGTGCCCTACAGACGATAATGACACCTCCACCGAAAGACACTTCACCACCGAGGTCAAGAAGGAGAAGGCAGGATGAACACATACCAGGTCGACAGCAACCGTTGCAACGGCTGCGGCTTGTGTGCCAGTGCCTGCCCGGAACAAGCCATCGTGATCGAAGGGAAGCAAGCCGTCATCCTGGCGGATCTCTGCAATGCATGCGGGACCTGCCTGACCATTTGCGAGCACAGCGCCATCCAGCCTGTTGATCTGCCGCGGCAGCCTGCACCTGTGATCATCCCTCGATCGACGACCCGCGCGACCTTCAGCAGGGGGCGTCGTCAGCGCCGGCGTGGTGCTCATGGCAGGCACCCGAACCGGCCAAACACATTCCAGCACAGAGCCGGTTCATAAATACAAACGCATCTTCCAGGCACATCCAAATCTTATTGAGGAGAATCAAGTCATGAAAATAGCAGCCATTACCGATGAAGGAACCACCATCAGCCAGCACTTTGGGCGCGCCGCGTATTACATGGTCGTGACCATCGAAGACGGCAAGATCGTCAATCGCGAACTGCGCGATAAGCTCGGGCATTCACAATTCGTCAATGAAGTGCACGCGGAAGGAGATCCGAACCAACCGCACGGCATGGACCCTGCCTCGCACGACAAGCACGTGCGCATGGCTGAGGCTATCAGCGACTGCGAAGCCCTGCTGTGCCGCGGCATGGGCATGGGCGCCTACGAGAGTATGAAAACGCGCGGTATCAAACCGATCGTTACGGATATCGCACTGATCGACGATGCAGTCCAGGCGTATATCGATGGCAAGATCGTCGATCTGACAGACCTGCTGCATTAAACATTCGATGAAATCATGAGACAGGAGGTGAATAAAGAAGATCCAAACCCCTGAACATAAAACGTAACCGTGTCTGGGAGGTGTGGAAACCGGGCATGGAAAAATTGGTTATCCGTTGGGGGGACTGATAAGTCCCCCCCCATATACCTCAAGGAGGTAAAAAATGCTTAATCGCTTTTTACGCAATCGATTTGGTCAGGGTGGTGGGGGAGGAGGCGGAGGAGGAGGCCGCGGGCAGGGACGCGGCGGGCGTGGAGGTCAAGGACAGGGCGGCGGCAGAGGCGGCGGCAACAAACCCGGCTCTGGTCCTGGCGGTAACTGCGTCTGCCCGAAATGCGGCAAGAAGGTCCCGCATGTTGCTGGTCAACGCTGCGCAGACCAGGTCTGCCCCGATTGCGGCATCAGGTTGGTCCGAGAGTAAAAAAACATGAAGATCCTTCTCTCAACCGCATCCACAAGCCTTGATTCGGCCATCGACCCGCGTTTTGGACGCAGCGCTTACCTGATGGTGGTGGATACCGATACCCTGCAGGCGGAAGCCCATCCCAATCCCGGGGTGAACGCCTCCGGAGGCGCTGGCATCCAGGCGGCCCAATTTGCTGCCGGAAAGAGCGCGCAGGCGGTCATCAGCGGTGATTTCGGTCCGAATGCCTTCGACGCGCTCAAAGCTGCCGGGATCGCCATGTACCTGTACGGCGACTGTTCCACAGCCCGCCAGGCAGTGGAACGCTTCCGGGAGGGTAAACTGCAGGAGGTTGGTGCACCGACCCAACACGGGCATCACGCTTAGCTGATGCGTATAGCCGTAGCAAGTGGAAAGGGCGGAACAGGCAAGACGACCATAGCCACCAGCCTGGCACTCAGCCTCGCTGGTGGCGGCTCCGCCCCGCCGCCCATCTTTGTTGACTGCGATGTGGAAGCGCCCAACGCCCACATCTTCCTGAAGCCGCGCCTGGGGGACAGCCAGCCGGTCGGCATCATGATCCCGGTGGTGGATGAAACGCGCTGCACCTTTTGCGGCAAGTGCGCTGAAGTATGCGCCTATCACGCCATCGCCGTGCTTGGGAAAAAGACACTGGTGTTCCCCCAGTTATGCCACGGCTGCGGTTCCTGCACCTCCCTCTGCCCGGAAAATTGCATCTCTGAAATTGCCAACCCGATCGGCGTCATCGAACGCGGTCCGGCAGTACAAGGGATCGATTTCCTGCGCGGTGTGCTCAACATCGGTCAACCGATGGCTGTCCCCATCATCCGCGAACTCCAGCGGCGGATCAAGCCCCTGCCCGGTCAGGTGGTCATCCTGGATGCCCCACCCGGCACTTCCTGCCCGGTGGTGGCAACCATGCGCGGTGCAGACTATCTCCTCCTGGTCACCGAGCCGACCCCCTTCGGTTTGCATGACCTGAAATTAGCAGTGCAGGTGGCGGCAGAAATCGGACTCCCGGCAGGTGTGGTGGTCAACCGCGGGGACGGTCCCTTCCCGGACCTGGAGCGATTCTGCGCATCAGCCGGGCTGCCCATCTTGATGCGCATTCCTTTTCAGCGAAAAACCGCTGCAGGGATCGCCCGGGGGAAGAACCTGGTGGAGGTCCATCCTGAATATACTGCCGCTTTCCGTGAATTATTCCAGCAGATCGCGGAAGACAACAAATGAGATCAAAACCGGGAGCAAACATGGAACTTAAATGTGCATCCTGCCGCGTACAGGCTTGCCGCGAAGAACCGGGGGCAAAACCCATTCCTGTGTTCTGCCCGGCAGCGAAGGAAACCGAAACACTGGCGGAAGTACGGCAGATCTATGCTGAGGCTGGTACGCAGCACCTGGCGCGCCAGGCAGCCCAGGTGGAAGCCGCGGGATACTGCCGCTGGCCGCGCGTCCAGGAGGTGATGGAATTCGCGCGCAGGATCGACGCATCACATCTGGGTATTGCCACGTGCGTTGGGCTGCTGCACGAAGCCCACCTGCTGCAGGAGATCCTGGAGGCAAACGGATTCCAGGTCAGCAGTGTGTGCTGCAAAGTCGATTCGATCCCCAAGGAGGAGATCGGCTTGCGGGATGATGAAAAGATCCATCCGGGGCAGTTCGAGGCGCTGTGCAATCCCATCGGGCAGGCTGCCCTGCTGAACAAGGCTGGGACCGGGTTGAACATTGCCGTGGGTTTGTGCGTCGGGCACGACAGTCTCTTCTTCAAGCATTCGGACGCGCCGGTCACCGTGCTGGTTGCCAAGGATCGCGTCACCGGTCATAACCCGGCAGCTGCCCTGTACACCAGCCATTCCTATTACCGCCGCCTGAAAGCTGTCAAACCCTGAAAGCGGGCAGGGAGGAAGAGAATGATGAAGAACGCGAGGACAACTGTTCTGACCATTATTTTATCGATAGCCGCCATCGGGCAGATCATCCTGGCTATCCTTTTATATGATGGGAACGCGAACACGGCTGTCATCAATCTCGGCTGGGTGATCCTCTGGATAGCAGCAATTTTCGGTTGTCTGCCGATCTTTACGTTCAAAAAATGGGGCGGTGTCCCCAAAGACAAGGGCTACATCCATACCACGAAGCTGGTCGATCGGGGCTTATATGCCATCCTGCGGCACCCCCAGTATATGGCAGGGATCCTCATCGGGCTGGCACTGCCGCTGGTCACCCAGCATTGGCTGATCGCCGTACTGGGTGTGGTGGTCATTGTCATCAATTACATCACCACGTTCGATGAAGAGCGAGATGCGATCGCCAAGTTTGGTGACGAATACCGTGCCTACATGCAGCGCGTGCCGAGGTTGAACTTCCTGCTTGGTGTTATCCGATTGATCAGGCGGAAAAAATCCTTATCATCATGACAATTTTCAAAATGAAAACACCAGCGCAATGGGAAAGGAGATGGAAATTGAAACAATCTATAGCAGAAAAACCAAAATATGGCAATTGGGTTCCAGCGCGTTTTATCCATATCCCAGGTTTATTGGGTTTGATCTTGATCGGCTTGTCCATCCTGTTCCCATTCCTCGTGGTCATTGCGGCTCTATTTTTATTCGCCTCACTCTACTTTGCGTATGCACGGTTCTTAAATTGCCCTTTATGTTGGGAACGGTCGGCATGATCGTTGGCAGGAAATAGGCAGATATCATCGAAATGGACGATGAATTATGGTTCACATGGAAAAAGGAATGAAAATTCTCGTTTACGGTGCCGGTCCACTGGGCAGCCTGTTCGCCGCCCGCCTCCTCGAAGCCGGGCATGATATCTCCCTGCTGGCGCGCGGACAGCGCCTGTCCGATCTGAGG
>JBFYSG010000143.1:0-9214 GCA_041301835.1 Chloroflexota bacterium
GCTCACGAGTTCAGCCAGCGACGTGGTACTGGCACGGAACAGGGCAAGTGTAGGCTCGACCGGGCGGGAGGCATACTGCCACAGCCTGCCCCATTCATCCTGCTCGTGCTCAAAGTACCAACCAAGTGGGATCTCCGCCCCATCCCTGCCCAGTATCGAGCGCAGGCAGATCTGCCAGAGCAAATTGCCTTCCACGGTGTGGTGGATGTAACTGCGGATCGACCAGCCCGTGCCGGCATCCCAGTCCAGTTCCGATTCTGCCAGGCCGGCGACGGAGGCTTCCAGCCTTTCCGGTATGCCCTGGTAGCGTGTCAGCAGGTCCTGGTGTTCCGGTTTCACAGGTCACCGAGCAAACGAGCCGCCGCCTGGTTGTGCCGCTGTGCCAGGTCGTGCTCATCCAGCGGTACCAGTTGACCGTCCCGGACGATGGATCTCCCGCCGACCAGGGTATGATCGGCGCGCAGCGGATGGCAGAACAGCGCCGCCGCCACCGGGTCGTGCAGTGCGCCGGCATAGTCCAGGCGGTCGAGGCGCAGGGCGAACAAGTCGGCACACTTCCCGGCCTCCAGGCTGCCGATATCCTTGCGCCCCAGCACCGCCGCGCCGCCGCGCGTGGCAATGCGCAGAGCCTGGCGGGCGGTCATCAGGGTGCGGGAGGGATCGTTCGACAGCGAGAAGCCGGTGATGCCTTCCTTGAGCCGCGCCAACAGCAACGCCTGGCGCGCTTCCGCCAGCATGTGCGATCCATCATTGGAGGCGGAACCGTCAACGCCCAGACTCACCTTCACACCAGCGGCAAGGTACTCACGGATGGGCGCAATGCCGGATGCCAGGCGCATGTTCGAACTGGGGCAGTGCGCCATGCCGCAACCGTGCCGGGCAAAGGTCTTGATCTCCTCGCCGTTCACGTAGATGGCATGGGCAAACCAGACATCCTCGCCCACCCAGTCCACCGACTGCATGTAGGGCACCGGGCGGTAGCCGAATTTCTGCAGGCAGAACTGTTCCTCGTCCTCGGTCTCTGCCAGGTGGGTATGCAGCCTTACGCCGTACTGGCGCGCCAGGGCGGCAGATTGTTTCATCAGTTCACCGGTCACCGAGAAGGGTGAGCATGGGGCAAGCACCACCTGGATCAGGGCACCCGGCTTGGGATCGTGGTAGGTTTCGATCAGGCGCTGGGAATCCCGCAGGATGTTCTCCTCGCTGTCCACGACCGAATCGGGCGGGAGCCCGCCTTTCGATTCGCCCAGCGACATGGAGCCGCGCGCCGCCTGGAGGCGCACGCCGATCGTTCCTGCCGCCGCGATCTCGTCATCCAGCCGTGAACCGTTGGGGTAGAGATACAAATGGTCCGAGGAGGTGGTGCAGCCCGATAACGCCAGTTCCGCCAGGGCGGTTTGCGTGGAGATGAAAATATCTTCGGGGGTCAGGCGCGCCCAGATGGGATAAAGGGTCTTGAGCCAGTTGAACAGGTTGGCATCCTGTGCCGCCGGCACAGCGCGCGTCAGGGTCTGGTAGAAATGATGGTGGGTGTTGACCAGCCCCGGCAGGACAAGGTGACCGCTCAGGTCCAGGACCTCATCAGCATGGTCGGGCAAGGCAGGCGTTTCACCGACCTGCTCGATGAAACCGTCGCGGATGAACAAGCCTCCGCCGGGTATCTCGCGCTGCTGGTCATCCATGGTGACCAGGATGGTGGCGTTTTTGATCAACAGGGTGGTCATATTTTTAGGGGAATCCTGTCAGTTGTCTGACAACCAGCCCAAGTGTAGCAAAAAAGAAAGCAGATGTCAATTGCCTGACAACTGATTCACGGGTGATATTCATCACCTCCTGCCCGTCGGCGTCCGGTGCAGTCAAAAAAAAGACCGGCATTCAACCGGTCTCATGCTCACGCCAGGTGTAAAAGGCGTCGGCGGCTCTCCTGGGTCAACTGGCGTATGTGTTCCATGATATGTTCCGCCGTGCGGCGTACCAGCGGGGCATCGTTGGCATCCCCATGGAAATGCAGGGCTTTTCCGATCGTGATGGCATACGGTCCGCGCAGGTACCAGGTGACGATGTCCGGTTTTCCCTCCAGCACGGTCGGGATACGCCTGCAGCCCTTCTCCACCAGGTAGATACCGAGTGGGACCACCGGCACGCCTGCCTTGAGCGCCAGGCGGGCGACTCCAGAGCGCGGGGCGTGGAATCCCTCCGGCGGGCTGATCAGCCCCTCCGGGAAGATGGTCACCGAGCGCCCGGTTGCCAGGGCCTGGCGGGCTTCCTCCAGCACCTGCTCCCCCCTGCCGGGCTGAACACAGATCTGCTTCATGGTACGCATATAGGCGCCCAACAGCGGGATGGAAAAGACCTTGGCGGCGATCATCACGCTCATCGGCTCGTGCGAGATAAGGTGGATGAAGATCGGGTCTGTCGTGCTGGGATGGTTGGCGGCAAACAGCACCGGACCTTTCGGCAGACCTTCCTGCCACGCCACGTCCATTTTTAACATCAAGCGCGCATACGAGGTGATCACCACCTGACCGAGTTTGTAGAGGATTCGCGAAAACATGATGTGTTGGGACTCCTGTATAGTGATAAGAACCCTGCTGCGGACAAACGATACTCTCAAACGCGCCTGTTCACCTAACGATTGGCTAACAGCATGCCACCAGATCGTCACCGATTAAATCAAACGACCGGCTGTCTGCCGGTCGCATTCTCCCGCCTTGCGGGTTCCCGCCTTGCGGGTCATCAGGGAGTGTTCGCCAGGCGCACCGCAGTGCGCAGCAGCACATTTGCCCCGCGTGCCAGGTCTTCCGGGCTGGAATACTCCAGCGGACTGTGGCTGACGCCGCCCCGGCTGGGGATGAAGATCATCGCGGCTGGGAAGTGGCGTGCCATGATCTGCGCATCGTGGCCCGCGCCTGAGACCAGGCGCCGGGATTCGCACCCCAGGGCGCGGCAGGCAGACTCGATCGCCGCCACCAGGTCCGGCTCGCACACCTGCGGCGCCACATGCCCAAGCAGGCGGGTATGGGCGCGCACCCGCGACTGTGCGGCAACCTGCCCGACCAACGCCGTGAGTTGCCTGCCGGCTTCCGCCAGGCGTTCGGGGTCGGGATTGCGCAGGTCAACCGTGAAGACCGCCTCGCCCGGTATGACGTTGATCACCGCCGGGTTGAGCGAAAACATGCCGCAGGTGATGCGCTGATCCGGGATCGTCTCAGCCAGCCCCGGCAGGGCGGAGACGATGCGCGCACCTGCCAGGCAGGCATCCTGCCGGCTGTCCATCGGCGTGGTGCCGGCGTGGTTGGCAGCACCCTGCAGGGTCACTTCCACCCAGGTGATGCCGGTGATGGCGGTCACGGCACCGATCGGGATGCGGTCACGGTCCAGCACGGGACCCTGTTCGATATGCAATTCCAGGTAGGCACGCGGTCGGATCGAGCCGCCGGGCAGGTCGCCGCTGTAACCGATGCGGTCCAGTTCCGCCCCCACCAGGTTGCCATCCAGTCCACGGATCGCCCGGGCTGCATCCAGGTCCAGGTCGCCGCAAAAGTATTGACTGCCGAGCATGTCGGTCGTGAAACGGGCGCCTTCCTCGTTGGTGAACGCCACCAGCCCAAGCGGATGCAGGGTGCGCCTGCCTGCCTGCTGCAGGGTTCGCAGCACCTCCAGCCCGGCGAGCACGCCTGCCGCGCCATCGAAGCGCCCGCCGTTGAGCACGCTATCCAGGTGCGAGCCCATCAGCACCGGCGCATCCGCCTGCTCGCCGGGAAACAGTGCCAGGATGTTGCCGACCGCATCCACCTGCGGTTGAAGGTCCATGTCACGCAGCCAGCAGCACAGCAGGTCACGCCCTGCCCTGTCCGCATCGCTGAGCGCCAGGCGGCTGACACCGCCATCCGCGGTTGCCCCGCAGGCAGACAGGGTTTCGATCGCCTGCCACAGGCGCATCTCGTCTACACGCAAGTCTTCCTGGTCCATGGCCTCCTCGGAAATAAAACAGGGGCGGACCGTTCGTCCGCCCCTGCCGTTCATTTGATCAGGTTTCTCAAGACCGTGTGCAGGATGCCCCCGTTGCGGTAATAGTTGACCTCCACGGGCGTGTTCAGCATGGCGCGCGCCTGGAACTCGATCTGCCTGCCGTCCGCCTTGGTTGCCGTGATGGTCAAGACCGCCAGCGGAGCAAGGTCGTTGCCCAGCCCCGGGATATCGAAGACTTCCGAGCCATCCAGACCGAGCGCGTCGACGTTCTGCCCCTCCATGAATCGCAGGGGCAGGATGCCCATGCCCACCAGGTTGGAGCGGTGGATGCGCTCAAAGGATTCGGCGATCACCGCCCGTATGCCCTGCAGCAGCGGTCCCTTCGCGGCCCAGTCGCGGCTCGAACCTGTGCCGTATTCCTTGCCGGCAAGGATGATGGTCGGTGTACCCGCCTGCTGGTAGAGCATGGCAGCGTCGAAGATCGGCAGCACCTCGCCCTCCCCGGCAGGCGCGCCGGGTGCATGGACCTTCGTCCAGTTGCCTTCCCTGGGTGCAACCATCATATTCTTGAGGCGGATATTCGCAAAGGTGCCGCGTGCCATCACCAGGTCGTTGCCGCGCCGGGTGCCGTACTGGTTGAAATCCTTGGGGGCAACCCCGCGCTCCTGCAGGTATTTGCCTGCTGGTGAATCGGTGGCGATGTTGCCTGCCGGCGAGATATGGTCGGTGGTGATTGAATCCCCCAGCACTGCCAGGACGCGCGCCGCGCGGATCGGCTTGATCGCAGGCGTATCGAGCGTCAACTGCTGGAAGTAAGGTGGGTGATGGATATAGGTGGAAGCATCATCCCAATCGAACAATTCGCCGCCCGTCACGCGGATCTCCTGCCACATCTCCGAGCCTTCGAAGACGCTGGCGTATTTGTCCGCGAACATGGCAGGCAGGACGTGCGCCTCAGCCGCCCGGGCGATCTCCTCATCCGAGGGCCAGATATCCTTCAGGTAGACCGGTCCATCCGTTCCCTGACCCAACGGCTCGTTGAGCAGGTCGATATCCACCGTCCCCGCCAGGGCGTAAGCCACCACCAACGGGGGCGATGCCAGGTAATTGGCTTTGACCAGTGGATGCACGCGTCCCTCGAAATTGCGGTTGCCCGAGATGACCGCCGCGGCGATCAATTCAGCGCCGCTGACCGCCTTGGCGACCTCGCCGGGCAGCGGACCGCTGTTGCCGATGCAGGTGGTGCAGCCGTAGCCGACGACATTGAACCCCAGCAGCGAGAGCGGTTCCAGCAGGGCCGCCGAACGCAGGTATTCGGTTACGACGCGGGATCCGGGCGCAAGGCTCGTTTTGACATAGGGCTTGACCTTCAAGCCTTTCTCAACCGCCTTGCGTGCCAGCAGACCCGCCCCGATCAGCACCGAGGGGTTGCTGGTGTTCGTACAGGAGGTGATGGCGGCGATGACCACCGCCCCGTGCCCCATTTTGACCGCACCGCCGTTCGTACCGAACGAGCCGGTGCGTTCCAGGGCTTGGGCGCTCAACTCGAAGCCGCGCTCTTTGACCGGGGCGGTGAGCGCCTTGCGGAAGGCGGTTTTCATATCCGTCAGCGCCACGCGGTCCTGCGGGCGTTTGGGTCCGGCAAGCGAAGGGACCACCGTACCCAGGTCCAGTTCGAGCGTATCTGTGAATTCCGGGTCGGGTGCGTCCGCCTCGCGGAATAACTGCTGTGCCCGGCAGTAGGCTTCGGTCAGTTCGATCACTTCCTGCGGGCGGCTGGTCAACCGCATATAGCGCAGGGTCTCCGCATCCACGGGGAAAAAGCCCATCGTGGCGCCGTATTCCGGCGCCCTGTTGGCGATGGTGGCGCGGTCGGTCAGCGACCTGCTGCCCAGACCCGGACCGGAGAATTACACGAACTTATCCACCACACCCTTCTTGCGCAGCATCTGCGTGACCGTCAGCACCAGGTCGGTGGCAGTGATGCCCGGTTGGAGTTTGCCGAATAATTTAAAGCCGATCACATCCGGCAGCAGCATGTCCATCGGCTGACCCAGCATGACCGCCTCGGCTTCGATACCGCCGACACCCCAGCCCACCACCCCCAGCCCGTTGATCATGGTGGTGTGCGAGTCCGTGCCCACCAGGGTATCGGGGAATGCCGTCAGGCTGCCTTTGCCGGAACCGGAGGCTGTCATCACCACCGGTGAAAGGTATTCCAGGTTCACCTGGTGGATGATTCCGGTCATCGGCGGGACAACGCGGAAATTGGAGAATGCTTTCTGCCCCCACTTAAGGAACTCGTAGCGTTCGCGGTTGCGCTGGAACTCGACCTCGGCATTGCGCTGGAAGGCATCCGCGCCGGCAAAGAAATCCACCTGCAGGGAATGGTCGATCACCAGGTCGACCGGGACCAGCGGGTTGATCCGTTTCGGATCGCCGCCCAGGCGCGCCACGGCAGCACGCATGGCAGCCAGGTCAACCACGGCGGGAACACCGGTGAAATCCTGCATCACCACGCGCGCCGGCAGGAAGGGTATGCCCGGGCGCCCGGCGCCCGCAGCCGGCGCGGGCGTCCAGGAGGCGATGTTCTTCACATCCTCCACCGTGATCTCCCTGCCGTTGCACTGGCGCAGTGCCGCCTCCAGCAGAACGCGGATCGAGAATGGCAGTCGTTTGAGCACAACCAGCCCGGCGCGTTCCAGTTCATCCAGTCGATAGATGATATATTCCTTTTTCCCCACCTTCAGCGTGGACCGTGCGTGAAACATGTCTTTTTCCATGCCCAACCTCCTATAACCTCAACGCTCCGCCTGCGATCCCGCCCGCGCAGGGCAGGATCCCGGCGTGGATCGTCATGCCATCCCGAGTTCCGTTTTCAGCGAGAGAACCAGCGCCTGGCGGCTTTCCTGCGGCAGGAAGGATGCCTGCGCGGCTGCCAGGATGCGCTCCTTCAGCGTGGTGCTCGGGAGACTCAGCTCTTCGCACGCCCGGCGGTATTCATCCGCAAGCGTGATCTGCGAGATGGACGGGTCGTCCGTGCCAAGGGTAACATCCAAACCAGCCGCGATCATTCTATTAAGCGGATGGGCAGGCAGAGAATCGACCACACCGGTCTGATGGTTGCTGGTGATGCAGACCTCAAAGGTGACCTGGCGCTCACGCGCCAGCGCGACTGTCTCCGGGTCTTCCATCACCCGCACCCCGTGCCCGATGCGGTCGGCATCCAGGACCTCGATCGCCTCGCGCACGTTGGGCGCGCCCCCCCACTCCCCGGCGTGGATGGTCAGGTGCAGACCCGCCTGTTGTGCCTCGCGGAAGATGCCCTGGAAAGGCTCGGCACGGAATTCCGCCTCGTTGCCCGCCAGGTCCAGCCCCAGGATATGAGCGTTCTGGCGGTCAGCCGCCAGCCATGCCACCTGCTCGGCAAGTTCAACGCTCTCGTGCCGGTTGACCGAGGCGATCAACCCCACCTGGATATTGTGCGCACGCGCCGCAGCCTGGGCGCTCTCGCTGACCCAGTCCATCACTTCGCCCAGCGGGAATCGTTCGGCGCGGCTCAATGCCACCGGCGTGAAGCGCAGTTCAAGATAGCGGATGTTATCACGGGCGGCATCCTCGACCGCCTCGCGCGTGACGCGATCGATGACCTGCGGCGAGCGGTAGAACATGCGCAGGGTGTTGAACTTGGAGAGGAAATTTTGATACGTGAACGGCTCGCCGCCCTGTACTTGCACCAGGTGGCTTAGCTCGGCGGTCCCGACCGGAACGGTGATGCCGAGCGAGCGCGCCACCTCCAGCATCGTCCGTAAACGCAGGGAACCCTCCAGGTGCCGGTGGAGTTCCACTTTGGGTAGGGCGTGGTAAAAATCGATGGGTTGTTCCATTAATGACGATGCCGCCTGCGTTTCTTGTCCGAGCGTGCAACGGCCTCCGTCCCACCCTCCTCAGGCGGAGAGGCAGGTGTTTCACTGATGCTTTCCTGTTCCACGCTGACCGCCGCGGCGCGCGGGCGGTAAAGGAAGATGCGGCTGACTACTGCGGCGCGAATATCGGTCAGCAGGGTCTGGAACATCTCGGAAGCCTTGCTTTTATATTGTACCAGCGGGTCGCGCTGGGCGTAAGCTTCCAGCCCCACGGATACGCGCAGGGCTTCGACCCGCGTCAGGTAATCCACCCATAGTTCGGTGATGGCGCCCAGCAATACCTGGCGGTGGATGCCGTTCTGGATGCGCCTGCCGGTTTCCACCAGTTGGGGCGAGTCGACAGGGATGCCCTGGCGTAACGCCTCGGCTTCTTGGTAGGTCTTCTGCAGGAAGGCGGAGGCTTCATCCAGATGCGCCAGGATGCGGGCGCTTAGTCCATCCGCAGGCTGGCGGCGCATTTGTTCTCCCAGGAAGTAGCCATAATGCAGGCGGGTGAAGACCTGGCGCACCTGCCGGTGTGTGCGGGCATCAAAAGACGTGCGCGCACCCTGTGCCATGCCCATCAACAAGCGCAGGCGCGCTTGATCGTCATCCGTGTCCGCCCGCGCCAATGCCGATTGGACATCGCGCCGGATCTGACCCTCCTCCCCCAGCAGGCGGTCGGCGCGTTCCTGCCACGCCTGGCGCAAGCCATCCTCGATGCGGATGGAGGCATCCTTCCAGTCCAGCGCCTGCAGGTCGGAGGCGGTCATCCCCAACGGCTCGCCAAAGCGGAATTCGATCATCCCGACCAACCGTGCGATGGACAGGGAAGTGACGGCAGCCTCGATCTGCTCCCGCAGGGGGGTAAAGAGCGCCTTGGGGTCTTCCTGCAGCAGGTTGAGGTGTTCATTGGTTACACGCAAGGGAATACGGATCGTGCTGACCAATTCCTCACCCAGCTCTTGCGGACGGCGGGTATCGGTCTCGTCGCGATCCGAGAGCGCATCCAGGAAGGCATCCAGGGCTTCGACGCGCTCATCGATCTGACTCCGGGTCGCCTCACCGGCACGGTCGATCTGTTCCAGCGCCCAGGTCAGGAAGTGCTCCTGGCCCGCCTCGAAGGCGGAAACCGCCAATTGCAGGGCTTGTTCCTGCATCGAATCGGCAGGACCCTGCCCCGCGGCGGACAACTCGTCCAGCAACAATTGATAGGTAAAGGATGGATGGATGACCCCGCCCATTTGGATGGGCGGCTGGATCTGGTCGAGCCAGGCAAGCAGGCGCCAGTAGTCCTCGCTGGCAGCCGCTTCATTCACCCGGTGCTCGACCTCGGC
>JBFYSG010000148.1:0-3993 GCA_041301835.1 Chloroflexota bacterium
GGTCCCCGCGGCGATCACCGTCATTGTCGAGGGGCACGCCGTCCCAGCCCAGTCTCTCTACCTGGTATTCCTGGCGCGCGGCCGGGTGGATGAAGTGCTCGTCCAGCGCGGCGACCGCGTCGGCGCGGGCGATGTGCTTGTCCGCCTGGGGGACCGCCAACAGGCTGAGGCTGTCCTGACCGCAGCCCTTCTCGAATTGACCTTTGCCCGGCAGGACTACGACACCGTCCTGCGAACCGTGGACCTCGGACATGCGCAAGCCTGGCAGGCGTACATGAACGCCCAGAAGACGCGCGCCGCCGCTCAACTGGCCTGGGACCGGCTGGATCTGAACGCCATCCAGACCGACATTGACAACGCCCAAGCCGATGTCACCGCGCGGCAGACCGATCTGGAGGCTGCCCAAACGGATTTCGATGACTACAAAGACCTGCCGGCGGATAACGCCACCCGCAAGTCCTATGAAGACAAACTCCGCACGGCGCAGACCAACTACGATACGGCGGTCCAGAAACTGGAAGACATCACCAACCGGCGCGACGCCGTACGCGCCGCGCTGGATGCTGCGCTGGCGTCCGAGGCCGAAGCCAAGCGCACCTACGAGAACACCACCGACGGTCCGGATGCGGACAAGTTGGCGCTGACCCAGGCGCGTCTCGACAATGCCGTGGCGCAAGCCGCCGCCGCGCAGAGCGCCGTGGATAACTTTGAATTAAAAGCGCCCTTCTCCGGCATCGTAGCCGATGTAAATATCGTGGTGGGGCAGTATGTCGGTCCCGAAACGTGGGCGGTGGCGCTGGCAGATACCAGCCGGTGGTACGTGGACACCAGCGACCTGTCCGAACTGGACGTGGTGAACGTAAGCGTCGGGCAGACGGTGGAGGTGACCGCTGACGCGCTGCCCGAGGTGGTGATGACCGGCGTAGTCGAGTCCATCAGCAGCGCGCCCAAAATACTGGGCGGTGACGTGCTCTACACCGTCCACATCCGGCTGACCGATCCCGACCCGGCCTTGCGCTGGGGCATGACGGTCGAAGTGACGATCAAAGTCGAAGACTAACGAGCGTCTGACGAAGAATCAAGACCCCTCTCCTGTATGATCGCCGCCAGGTGGGACCGCATCCGCCCCCCGAGCCGCCGCACAAGGCGGCTCTTTTTTTGTCGAGCCGGGCAGGCTGGGGTACAATTCCACCTGGTCGAGGTATACGCCCATGCCGATCCATGTCTCCCGCATCCACGCCATCTGCTTCGATGTCGACGGCACGCTCAGCGACACCGACGATGCGCTGCAAGCGCGCCTGCTCCGCCTGCTACGCCCCTTCCGCTTCCTTTTCCCCCGCCGGGAGCCGGCGCAGGTCGCCCGGCGACTGGTGATGGCGAGCGAAGCCCCGGCGAACTTCCTGATCGGCATCCCCGACCTGCTGGGGCTGGATGAGGCGGTCTTCACCCTGTTCGACTGGCTGGCGCGCCACAGCCGGCGCAAGCCAAAGAAATTCCTGCTCATCCCTGGCGTGCGGGAAATGCTCGCCAGGCTGTGCCAGCGCTATCCTCTGGCGGTCGTCTCGGCACGCGACGAGCGCACCACGCGCCTGTTCCTGCGGCAGTTCGACCTGGAGGCGTACTTCACCTGCATCGCCACCGCCACCACCTGCGCGCACACCAAGCCCTTCCCCGACCCGGTCCTGTGGGCGGCAGGGCAGATGGGCGTGGAGCCGGAAAACTGCCTGATGGTCGGCGACACCACGGTGGACGTGCGCGCCGGGAACGCCGCCAGCGCACAGACCATCGGCGTGCTGTGCGGCTTTGGCGAGCGGGCGGAATTACTACGCCTGGGGGCGGATATGATCCTTGCCACCACGCCGGAACTGGCGCAAGTGCTGGCAGACGGGGACTAGTACCAACGGCTTGCAACGGGGGCGTGCAACCTGCGTATACTTGGATTGATACCCCTGCCGGAGGTTCCGGCACTGCATTCTGAAAGGAGAATCCCATGTTCCGTAGATCGTTTTACCTGCTGCTTGTCCTCGGGCTGGCACTCAGCGCCTGCACCGTACCCTTCCGCCTGCCCCTCACCCGGCAAACCGGTCCGCTGACCGTTGAACAGATCGCCCTGCCGGTCCCGCCGGATGCCGCCGTGATCGACCTCAGCCTGTCGTTCGGCGCCGGCAAGCTCATCCTGAATCCGGGCACCGATTCGCTGGTTTCCGGTTCGGCTTCCTACAACGTGGAGGACTTCAAGCCCATCATAAGCGTGGTGGGCGGCAAGGTCAGCATCGAACAGGGCGACTGGCACATTGACGGCATCCCGGACTTCAATGAGATCAAGAACGAGTGGAACCTCATGCTCGGCAATGTGCCCATGAACCTGAGCATTGATGCCGGCGCCTACCAGGCGGAGTACGAGTTCGGCGGTCTGGCGCTCACCAACCTGACCATCTCTGACGGCGCCGCCGACGTGACGCTGAACTTCTCGGAATCGAACACCACCGAGATGACCTTGTTCAAGTACCAGACCGGCGCTTCCAACGTCAGCCTGCTGGGGCTGGGCAATGCCAATTTCTCCACGCTGGAGTTCGACTCCGGCGCCGGCAACTACACGCTCGACTTCTCGGGTGAACTCAAACGCGACGCCAGCGTCAACATCGAGACCGGTGTCAGCAATATGACCCTGGTCATCCCGGACGGCATCCCCGTGCAGATCACCATCGAGGGCGGGCTGTCGAACATCACCCACGGCACCGGCTGGGAAAAGGACGGCAACGTCTACACCCAGGAAGGCTCCGGTCCGCAGTTGACCATCGTGATCGAGATCGGCGCCGGCAACCTGACCATCACGCGCTGATCCTCCGACAACAACGCAGTACCCATCCCGTCCTCATCCGAGGACGGGATCTTTTTATCCCCGCCACCCTTTATGCCCCCGCACCCCGGAAAACAGACCCGGCGGGCTAAATCGGAGTAAAAGGTCATATTTAGTCTATGACCTCCATCACTTGCTTCAAGGGGATTAAATCAATACAATTGGGTGAAAATTACCTGAATAAAAGGAATTACCCATGCAGATCACTCGCCAGGCTGATTACGCCATCCGCGCCATGCGTTACCTCTCCACCAAGGGGCTGGACAAGCGCTCGCCCACCAGCACAGTTGCCAAGGAAATGAAGATCCCGCCCTCCTTCCTTGCCAAGATCATCTCGCAACTTTCGATCGCCGGGCTGCTGCAGACCTCGCGCGGGGCGCGCGGCGGGGTGGCGCTGGCGCATCCCGCCTCGGAGATCTCGCTGCTCGACGTGGTCGAAGCCATCGACGGACCGATCCTGCTCAATGAGTGCGTCGGCAACCCGGGCAAGTGTGAATTTGAAGAGGAGTGCGCCATGCACCCCATCTGGAAGGATGCCCAGGAGATGCTGGTCAAGCGCCTGCGCGAAACGACCTTCGAGAAACTTGGCAGTTGAGCCTGCCTGCTGCGTGAACCTTACACCCCTCCCAAACCGGGAGGGGTGTCTAATTTTCAGGTTCCGCCCGCCGGGCGCTCAGGGTGCTGCCCGTGAGAAGGTGACATAATCAGAAAAGGCGGTGGGACGCGGCGCCAGGTCGTTCACGTTCTCCATCCGCAGGGTATTGGCATCCAGGAACTCGAGGATGGTCAGGAGGGTGGTGCCGTCATCATAAACGAGGTCGAGCGCCATCGGGGCGGCGGATACATTGAACAGGTATGTCCCCTGCCCGACCGGGACCGCCTCCATGCTCATCGCGAAGGTGCCATCGCTCTCGAAGGCGAACCGAATCAGGGTGCTTCCAACATGACTTTCCCAGGTGCCGACCAGGCTGGGAGCGGGTGTCGGGCTGGGATCGGGTGCCAGCCCGGAGAGCGGGATGTTGCACGCCAGGCTGACGAGCACAAGGAACGCCACCAACAGGAATATCCGTTTGTGTTTTGGATGCATGCTTCCTCCAGTCACTCGCTTGACCACCACTCGGCGATGAAATAGA
>JBFYSG010000149.1:0-9542 GCA_041301835.1 Chloroflexota bacterium
CAGCCCATCATCTGCGGGGTGGTGCCGACATCCGGCGCAGGGACATCCTGGCGCGGACCGATATTGCGCCACATCTTCTGCACCCAACCGCGGCACAGGCGTTCCTTCTCACCGACCGACAGGGTGGCAGGGTCGACGATGATGCCGCCCTTGCCGCCGCCCAGGGGGATATCGGCAACGGCGCATTTCCAGGTCATCCAGGTCGCCAGGGCGCGCACCATGTCGAAGGTCTCCGACTGGTGGAAGCGGATGCCGCCCTTGTTGGGTCCGCGGGCGTCGTTGTGCTGAACGCGGAAGCCCTGGAAGACACGGATGGAGCCATCGTCCATGCGGACGGGGATGCGGAAGGAGAACTCGCGCATGGGCCAGCGCAGGACTTCCGCCACCTGCGGGTCGAGATTGAGCAGTTTGGCGACATGATCGAACTGCTTCTGTGCCATTTCAAATTCGTTGAACTTTTCAGCCATAGTGCCTCTCCTGATGCAAGAATGAGTCTGGTGAAAACATACGCGGGCACCCCGGACGGGCACCCGCTCTACGGTGTGTTTATGGTTATTACTACACTCATGGACAGTTCCACCGGCGATCCAGCGTCCTTAACGGTAACACACCTGCTGGCAGGGCGTCAATATGACAAAAACCACATGCCAAGATGACTTCTCTCGTGAGTTTTGTCACAAAAGCGGGGGGCGTCCTGCCCGTGCTTACGTCCCCGGCGGAGGGTCCTCGTCGCTGCCGTCCAGTTCGATGTGCACCTTCTGGATATCCAGCGAGATCCACAACAGCAGGACCTGCCCGTCCTCGGTGCTCACCGAGCGGGCGGCAACGATGGGCGCGGTCTCCTCCAGACCCAGGTCGTTGCGGTAGTGCAGGTGGATGGGCTGGTTGACTTTCCAGCGGCGGTAGCAGCGCTCCACCAGCGCGGGACCGTTGAAGGAGCGCAGGCGGGTGAGAACGGTGAGCGGCAGGTGCGGTCCTTCGCCCAGGCTCAACGCCCAGCCGTCCTGGACGGGTTCAAAGATGGGGGGTGGTCCTTCGATGATGATAATGCGGTCATCCATGTTGTCTGCCTGCCAGTCGGGAATGATACCACGAAAGCGTCCGCTCGCCCCGGGCGGCAGGATGGCTTCGATCCATTCATCAAACCGCGTGTACAATAGCGTTGTACGCCTTGTCTGCATCAACCCTGTTCTGGAAATGGAGTTCGCCATGTACGCCTCACGGATCAAAAAATTGACTGATGCCCTGCCCCATGCGGGCTTGGATGCGCTGGCGCTCAACCCGGGCGCCTCGCTGGTCTACCTGACCGGTTTGCAATTCCACCTGATGGAACGACCCACGGTGGTGGTCTTCAGCGCCTCGGCGCCGCCGGTGGTCATCCTGCCGGAATTGGAGATGCTCAAGGTGAAGGACCTGCCGTTCGAGGTGCGCGCCTTCCCTTATGGTGAAAAACCTGATGCGTGGGAGGCGGTCTTCCGCCAGGCTCTGCAGACGCTGGGTCTGGACGGGCGGCGCATCGGGGTCGAGCCGCGCCAGATGCGCCTGCTCGAGCATCGCTACCTGCTGGCGGGCGCGCCCGGGGCGGATTTCCCGGACGGCTCGGACCTGGTGAGCCAATTGCGCGTGCGCAAGGATGCCGGGGAAGTAGCGGCGATGCGCCAGGCGGTGCGCATGGCGCAGACCGCGCTGGAGGCGACCCTGGGATCCATCCGCATCGGGATGACGGAGAAGGAGGTCGCTGCGGAATTGGTGGTGCAGTTGCTGCGCGCCGGATCGCAGGCGGAACTGCCCTTCGCGCCGATCGTCTCGGGGGGACCCAACAGCGCCAACCCGCATGCCAGCCTGTCGGAACGCAAACTCCAGGTCGGCGACCTGCTGGTGGTCGACTGGGGCGCGCTGGCAGATGGCTATGTCTCGGACCTGACGCGCACCTTTGCGGTCGGAGATGTGCAGACGGAGTACCAGAAGATCCACAAGATCGTGCAATTAGCCAACCAGGCGGGACGCGAAGCGGGCAAACCCGGCGTACCCTGCGCGGCGGTGGACCTGGCAGCCCGCAGCGTGATCGAGAAGTCGGGCTACGGGCAGTACTTCACCCACCGCACCGGTCACGGGATCGGCATGGAAGGGCACGAGGATCCTTACATGCGCTCCGACAACCAGCAGATCCTGGAAGAAGGCATGGCGTACACGGTGGAACCGGGCATCTACCTGCCGGGGCGCAACGGTGTGCGCATCGAGGACAACATGGTCATCACCGCAGATGGCGCTGAGTGCCTGAGCGACATGCCGCGCCAGTTGCGGGTGGTGGGTGCTTAGACCTGCCTGTACCCGCCGGGTAAAGAAGGAGCACAGAGATGCCGACGATCGTGGATCAATACCTGGATCTGCTGGATGCCCAACGCGAGACGGCGTTCGCCGCCTTGGAGCGCCGGGACGAAGTTTGGCTCTGGCAGCGCCCTGCCCCGAAGGCATGGTGCCCGGGTGAGATCGTGGACCATAACACCCGGCTCATTGCCAGCACCATGCCCATGCTGAGGTTCGCCTGGCAGACCCAGCGGCGCCGGGCAGAGAAACGGCGCGCCCGACCCTACGCCACGCACATCGTAGACCCGTATCACAAAGCCTCCTTCCCGCACTGGGTCGGCTTCCTATGGACGCCGCGGCATAACCCCAAACACCCGGTGCCCCTGGCTGTGCTCCAGCAGGAGAGCCGCGCCCTGCATGCCGCGGTGCGCGCCTTCTACAGCGGTAAGGACCCGGCATTGCTGGGCAACACCTTCCTATATGACCCGCTCTTCGGCTCGATCAATCTGATCGAAACCCTGCTCATCGGCATCTATCACGACCAACTGCATTTCGACGACCTCCTGCGCATGGCGGCTGAGCCCAGCAAGCCATGACAGGTGATGTTGAAGGATGGGAGTACCAAGCGATACGATGACCGATCCCATGGAAGCCCGGCAATTCCTTGTCCTGCTGGCGCAGATCCCGCACCTGCTGGACCTGGCGCGGCAGCAGGGAGGCTTGGATCGCTACGCCATCCAGAAATCTCTGCGCGAACAGCACCGCCGGGCGGGTCTGCCCTTCCTATACTCAATGCCGATGCGCCACCTGGTGCGTTGCCCGTTGTGCGCTTACAGCGAGACGGATGTCCTGCATGAACTCGAGGACCCGCGCAGGGGCATGAAAATGGAATTCACGCAACTCCTCCTGCACCGGGCAGAGTCTCACGCTCTGCCCGCGGACGATGACCTGGCGGACTTCCTTGCCGGATGCCTGGAGGTGAAGCCATGAGTTACTGCTCCTACCTGCGCGCCCATCCGGAGGAGACGCTCCACCGCCAGTACCACGACACCCTGTATGGCTTTCCCCTGCAGGAGGATGCCGGCTTGTTCGAGCGGCTCGTGCTGGAGATCAACCAGGCGGGGCTTTCGTGGACGCTGATCCTGAAACGGGTGCCCGGGTTCAGGCGGGCGTACGACGGTTTCGACGTGGACCGGGTGGCTGGTTATGGCGAGGAAGAGCGCGCCCGCCTGCTGGCAGATGCCGGGGTGATCCGCAACCGCTTGAAGGTCAACGCCGCCATCGAGAACGCCCGCCGCATCCAGGGGCTGCGCGCCGATTTCGGCTCGTTCAAAGGCTGGCTGGATGCCAACCACCCGCGCCCGCTGGAGGCATGGGTTGCCCTGTTCAAAAAGACCTTTGTTTTCACCGGCGGGGAGATCGTGAACGAGTTCCTCATGTCCACCGGCTACCTGCCCGGGGCGCACGACCCCGACTGCCCGGTCGCTGCGGCGATCGCCCGCCTGGATCCGCCCTGGATGCGCTGATCTGCTTTGGCTGGTCCCCGCCAGGGTTATAATCGGTATGTTCCAACCTTCACAACCCAGTGATCCATCCAAGAGGTGCGCATGACCCAGATCATACCCAGCGCTGAACCCTTTTTCCTGCCGGGAAGCGGTGAACGAGCCGGCATCGGCTGTCTCGTCCAGCACGGCTTCACCGGCGCGCCCAAGGAAATGCGTTGGTTGGGCGATTATCTGAACCGGCAGGGCTACACGGTCTGCGGCATGCGCCTGGCGGGTCACGCCACGCACCCGGAGGATATGATCCGCACGCGCGCCGCAGACTGGCTGGCTTCGGTGGAGGATGGCTATCACCTTCTGGCCACGGCGTGCGACCAGGTCTTCCTGCTGGGGCTTTCGATGGGCGGCATCCTCTCGCTCACCCTGGCGCCGGCTTTTCAGGCGCAGGCGGATGATCCGCAGCGCAAGGTGCGTGGCGTTGTTGCCATGTCCACACCCTATAAACTTCCGGATGACCCGCGCCTGCCCTTCATCAAGTTGATCGCCCGCTTCAAACCCTACATGCCCAAGGGCAGCGGTGTTCCAGGCGCCGACTGGTTTGACCAGGAGTCCTGGAAACAGCACGTAGCCTACCCGGAGAACCCTGTCCGATCGGTGGCGGAACTGATCGAGTTGATGGGCATGATGCACCGCTCGCTGCCCGAGATCCGTGTGCCGGTGCTTTTGATCCATTCGCGCGATGACAACTACGTGGTGCAGGGCAGCATGGATACCATTCATGCTGCGCTCGGGTCGGCGGACAAGACGAAATTGTGGGTGGAAGGCGGTTCGCACGTGATCACCGAGGAGCCGACCCGCCACGCCGTCTTCCAGGCGGCGGCGGAATTCATCCAGCGGGTGTCGGCGTTATGAGTGTAAGTTTCATCCTCTTGTGCTTTTCCCTCTTCACCTGGGGGGTTGGCGAGGGCTTGTTCTTCGTGTTCCAACCGATCTACCTGGCGCAGCTGGGCGCGGATACGATGACGATCGCCTCGGTCTTCTCGGCTTTCGGGCTGGCGATGATGGTGGCGCACATCCCGGCAGGTTACCTTGCCGACCGGATGGGGCGCAAACCTCTGCTGATCGCCGCCTGGACCTCGGGGATGCTGGCGACCTGGGTGATGGCATTTGCCCGCAGCCTGCCGGTCTTCATCGTTGGGATGCTGATGTACGGTCTGACAGCTTTCGTCTCCTCCCCGTTGAACTCCTACGTGACGGCTGAACGCGGCAAATTGACCCCTGCCCGGGCGATGACCCTGATGTCGGCGGCGTTCAACCTGGGCGCGGTGATCGGTCCGTTGACCGGCGGCTGGATCGGGGAGGCGGTTGGCTTGCGCCCGGTCTATTTCATCGCCGGCGGGCTGTTTGTCATCTCGACCGGGATCCTGTTCTTCCTGCGGGTGCAGCCGCGTGAGATCCACGACCCGGACGCGCCTGCGCCCAGCCTGATGAAGAACACGCGTTTCCTGGGTTTCCTGGGGGTGATCCTGCTGGTGATGGCGGTCACCTACCTGCCGCAGCCGCTGACGGCGCGCTTCCTGGAAAGCGAGCGCCTGGTCTCGATCAGCCGCATCGGTCTGCTGGGATCGATCAACGGCTTCGGCAACGCGGTCTTCAACCTGTTCCTGGGGCAGTTCTCGGCGCGCCTGGGGCTGGTGCTGGTGCAGATCTGCGTGGCAGCCTTCAGCCTGCTTATCTGGCAGGGCAGCGGGCTGGGCTGGTATGCCATCGGCTATTTCATGCTGGGCGGTTTCCGCACGGCGCGGGCGTTCTATCTCTCGGCGGTGCGCGCCCTGATCCACCCGGCGCAGATGGGGCTGGCATACGGCATCGCTGAGACCTTCAATTCCATGGCGGTCATCCTGGCGCCCCTGCTGGCGGGCTTGCTCTACACGCGCCAACCGGAGCTGGTGTACACCGTCAGCCTGGGTTTGCTGACTTTTTCGATCCTGGTGAGCGCGCTCCTGACGCCGCGCCAGCCTGCCGCCGAACCCGCGCCGGTCAATCCATCCCTGGACCTGTAACCATGCTTGCCATCCTGCCGCTCGTGCTGGGACCGGTCTTCACCAATTGCTACCTTGCCGCGGACACCGATTCGGGTGACGCTGTGGTGATCGACCCGGCGTGGGATGGGCAGACCATCCTGGCGCAGGCAGCCCAACGCGGTTGGCGCATCGGCGGCATCTGGTGCACGCATGCCCACTTCGACCATTTCGCCGCCGCAGCCGAACTGGCGCGCGCCATCGAACCTGCGCCGCTGGTTGCCCTGCATGCCGCCGACCGCCTGTACTGGGATATGGGCGGGGGCGGCTCGGTCTTCGGTTACCACGTGGAACCCGGACCGACTCCCACGCTCGACCTGGCGCAGACCGGGCACCTGGCAGTCGGTGGGTACGACTTTTCCGTACGGCACGCCCCGGGGCACTCCCCCGGTCACTGCATCTTCCATTGCGCCGCCGAGCAGGTGCTGTTCAGCGGGGACGTGATCTTCCAGCGCTCGGTGGGGCGCACTGACCTGCCCGGCGGTGACTGGCAGGCGCTGGAGCACAGCATCCGCACCCAGGTGTTCACGCTGCCGAATGAAACCCGGATCCTGCCGGGGCACGGCGAGGCGACGACCGTGGGGGAGGAAAAAAGCCATAATCCCTTCGTGCGTGGCTGAAAGGATTGATCGGGCAGCGTGACCGCCCAGGAAGAAGCAGGGTCAATGCATAAAAACACCCCGGAGCGCTGCCTCCGGGGTGCTGACTGTTTGTGCAGGAACTATTTTGCCAGTTCCACGGCGCGCGTCTCACGGATGACGGTTACGCGGATCTGACCGGGGTACTGCATGTTCTCTTCGATCTGCTTGGCGATATCGCGTGCCAGGCGCGCCGCCGCCAGGTCGTCGATCTCATCCGGGCGGACGATGATGCGCACTTCGCGCCCCGCCTGGATGGCGTATGCCTGGCTGACGCCCTTGAAGGAGGTCGCCATGTCTTCCAGGGTGCGGATGCGCTTGATGTAGGCTTCCAGGTCTTCGCGGCGTGCGCCGGGGCGGGCGCCCGAAATGGCATCCGCGGATTCAGCGATCACCGCCTCGATGCTTTCCTGTTCCATTTCGTGGTGGTGCGAGCCGATGGCGTTGACCACGACCGGATTCACCCCGTAGCGCTTGCAGAACTCGGCGCCGAGCAGGGCGTGCGTGCCCTCCTGGTTGTGGTCCATGGCTTTGCCGATATCGTGCAGGAAACCCGCCTGGCGGCTGAACTCGACATTGGCGCCCAGCTCGGATGCCAGGATGCTCGCCAGTTTGGCAACCTCGACGGCATGGGCGAGCTGGTTCTGCCCGTAGGAGGTGCGGTATTTCAAGCGTCCCATCATGCGCATCACCTCGGGGTGCAAACCGGAGATGCCGGCATCGAAGGCGGCTTGCTCGCCCGCCTCGACGATGACCTTGTCCACGGCTTTCTGCTCATCCTCCAGCACTTTCTCGATGTGCGCCGGGTGGATGCGCCCGTCGAGGATGAGGCGCGCCAGGGCGCGGCGGGCGACTTCCCGGCGCACCGGTTCGAAGCAGGAGATGGTGACGGCTTCGGGAGTGTCATCCACGATGACATCCACGCCCGCCGCCTGCTCGAAGGCGCGGATGTTGCGCCCGTTGCGCCCGACGATGCGTCCTTTCATCTCCTCGTTCGGCAGCGGCACAAGCGAGGTGGTGAACTCGGCAACGTGGTCGGTGGCAACCCGCTGGACCGCTTCGGCGATGAGTTTGCGGGCGCGCTTTTCACCGTCCTCGCGGGCTTCCGATTCGATCTGGCGCATGATGCGCGCCATGTCGCCGCGCGATTCCTTTTCCACCTCTGCCAGCAGGAGTTCGCGCGCCTGTTCCACGTTCATCTGCGCGACCTTCTGCAGTTCTTCCACCTTTTGTTCATACAATTTTTCGATCTCGTTGGCACGCTTGTCCACCGTGCTCTGGCGCTTGTTGACCGCCTGCTCGCGCTGTTCCAGTTTTTCGACGCGCCCATCCAGTTCGGTGCGGCGCTTTTGCAGGCGTTCCTCCTCGCGGGTCAATTCGGAGCGCAGGCGGGTGATCTCGCCTTCGGCAGACTGGGTGATCTTGAGGGCGCCATCGCGCGCTTCCAGTTCCACCGAGCGCGCTTTCTCTTTGGCTTCCAGGATGATGCGGTCAGCCTGGTCCTTCTGCGAGCGCTGGCGGGCGGCGGCTTGCGCCTTGCTGATGACCACGCCGAGGATCACCCCGAGGATCAGCGCCAGGACGGCGATCAGGTAAGGTAGGATGTCTTTCATCATTGTTCAGCCTCATGCTTCATTTTCTCCCGGTATCCGCCGTCTGCAGTTCTTCCCAGACTTTAGAGATCACCGGGGCTAGCGTGGCATACGTGAAGCCGCGCCGGGCGAGGAACCCGCCGAGTTTCAGGCGGAATGCCTGCCATTCGAGACCTGCATAACGCCGCGCCTGCGTACGGGCGGCTTGCAGGGCAAGGTTTTCTTCGTCTTCTTCTTCCAACCCGTCCAATACAGCACGGATGGTCTCGTCATCCAGCCCTTTGCGGCGCAGTTCGATCCGCAGGGCGGATCTGCCGCGTGGGTGGAAGGTGTTGCGGTTCTCGATCCAGGCACGTGCAAAGGCCCGGTCGTCCACCAGCCCGGTTTGCATCAGGCGGCTGAGGGTCGCCTCCACCAGGGCGGGGTCAATGCCGCGCCCGAGCAGGTTGCGCCGCAACTCCTGGCTGGAGCGCGGGCGGTAACTGAGGAAGTGCAGCGCCTTTTGGTAGGTCCTTTCCTGCTCATCCTCGGCTTGCAGGGCGAGGATCCTTTCCTCGCTGAGTTCCTGCCCGACCTTCAACCAGGCAGCGACGATCCCTGCCAACCCGAAGGCGTACTCTCCATCCAGGTGGATGTTCACCCGCCGGGGGTCTTTGCGCTGGGGTTCGATCGCCGTGATCGTTCTCATCCCATTTTTTAAATAAATACAACCGCAGACCGCCTTGCAGCGTCCACGGCTGTGGAAGATCGTACCTGGAATTCCTTGCTTGCACCCGCCCGGATATGGCAGACCGGTGATTGCTCCGGATCCCGGGGACGGATGGGTCACCGGGAACGAGCGGGGAGGGATGTCGTCAGTCGTCTATGCCAGTCAGTCCAATCGAAACCTAGGTACCAGTCGAGCCTGACGTTCAGACTTCCCAGCGAACACCCCTTTTCCAGCGGGCAGGGGCAGACCCAGGATTTTCCAGAAATTCTTCTCAAAACCGTGACGCCATCCGGGTATAAGCCGGGGGCGGCTTGTCCATGTCTGGACGAGTGCCCCCATTATACATTAAAAAAAGCCGGGCTGGGGTCGTTCTGCCCTCCCGGGAGGAGAGTCTTCTTAAAATAGGGACAGGCGGAGGATTTTATTGTGACAAAAGGAACTAAACTCGACCGCAATCTTATGGGATAATGAGATGTTGACTGTAACAAGAACCCCATTGGAGGAATTATGGCATCAGTAACCGATCAGGAAGCCCGCGATTACCATCATTTGAATGGTAAACCGGGAAAAATAGCCGTCATACCGACCAAGCCGATGGATACCCAGCGTGACCTGAGCCTGGCATACACGCCCGGCGTGGCAGTCCCCGTGCTGGACATCGAGAAGGACCCGGAAGCGGCGTACGAATACACCTCGAAGGGCAACCTGGTGGC
>JBFYSG010000151.1:0-3918 GCA_041301835.1 Chloroflexota bacterium
CTCCACCCACCCGGGGATGTCCGGGAAGGGGATGTCAAAACTATGCGAGGGTCCGCCGGTATAGGGCACCACCGGGTCAGCCGTACCGTGGAACACCACCGCCGCCACCGGTCGCTCGTTCTGGCATTCGCTCCACGGCAGCAGGTATGCCCCCGCCACCAGCCCCACCGCCGCGATGCGGTCGGAGAGGGCGCACGACAGCAGGAAGGACATGCCGCCGCCGTTCGACAGTCCGTTGGTGTAGATGCGCCTCGGGTCGATGTTGTATTCGCTCTCAAGCGCGGCGATCAGGTCGCGGATGAACACCAGGTCCGGATTCGGCTCGCCTGCCAGGCTGGATGCCCGCCAGCGCTTGGGGAAGCCCGTGCCGGACGGATAGACCACGATGAACCCGTGTTCATCCGCCAGTTCGTTCCACCCGCTCAACTGCATCTGGTGCCGCGGCCACTCCATGTACCCGTGGATGCTGATCACCAGAGGCGTGGGCGTGGCGGGGTCGTACGAGTCCGGCACATACAGGTGGTACGACCTGCGCGCACCGGCGGAGACGAGGTGCCCGTTGGTGCGGTTCGAGATCAGGTACACCCCTGCCACCACCAGCACCAGCAGAACCGCGAGCGCCAGCAGGGCGAGGACGGTACCGAGCAGCCATTTCAACCATCTTTTCATAGTGAGGTGTTCATCCTTTCCCGGTGTGGATGGGCGTGCGACGCCAGCCCATTGTACAACAAATCCGCTGTGATATACTGGCATCGCTGTTCACCTGACAATGGACGACCTTGAGGAGGCAAGATGGACCTTTCTGCATTCGAACGCGACACTTTCCCCACGGCGATGGGAGAACTGGCGGTCTACTTCATCGGTCACGGCAGCCTGCTGATGACTCTCGGGGACCGGGTCATCCATGTTGACCCCTTCACCCGCGTTTCCGACTACACCGGCGCCCCCAAAGCCGACCTCATCCTCATCACCCACGAGCATCGCGACCACCTCGACCCCGAGGCGCTGCAGCACATCTGCACCGAGAAGACCACCCTCATCCTGACCGAACTCTGCGCCCAACAACGGGCAGGCGGGACGGTGATGAAGAATGGCGACACCCTGGTTGTGGACGGCATCAAGATAGAGGCGGTGCCCGCTTACAACCTCGTCCACACCCGCGAGAACGGGCAGCCCTTTCACCCCCGGGGGCATGGGAACGGCTACGTGCTGACCTTTGGCGACCTGCGGCTCTATATTGCCGGCGACAGCGAAGACATCCCGGAGATGGGCGCACTGAAGGATATCACCGTCGCCTTCCTGCCGGTGAACCTGCCCTACACCATGACCCCGGAGATGGCGGCGAAGGCGGCGCGGCTTTTCAAACCCGCCATCCTGTACCCCTACCATACCGGCAGCACCGATCTGAAAGCCCTGGCGCCCCTGCTGGAGGGTTCCGGCATCGAACTGCGCCTGCGCCGCATGGCGTGAGCCCCGCCCGGAGAGGCAATCGCTCACTTGGATTGGGTATAATTTTTGGGGAGGCTGGATGAAAAAAGAGGTCATCTTCGGCGTGGGTCCTGAATTCCTGGCGCGCGCCGGGCTGGCGCCCGGTGTCGCCCCCTGGGAGGACGGTCAGCGCGCCCCCACCGCACCCGGTTCGTTCGAGTGGTGGTATTTCGATGCCCATTTCGAGGACGGAACCACCGCGGTCATCGTCTATGCCACCAAGCCGATCATAAAGCCGGGCGCGCCGCTCACGCCCAACCTGTCGATCACGATCACCGAACCGGATGGTCTCAAGCATGTCGAATTTACCCTGCCGCCGGCGGGTGAGTTCAGCGCCTCCAGGGAAGGCTGCCAGGTGCACATCGGTCCCAGCTGGGTGAAACACAGCCTGGTGGACGGGGCCTGGGTCTACGACCTGCATGCCGAGACCGCCAGCCTGTCTGCCGACCTGCGCTTCAGCGGGCTGGTGCCGCCCTGGCGCCCCGGTGCGGGCATGTCCTTTTTCGGCGACCTGGAGCATTATTTCGCCTGGCTGCCAGCCATACCGCACGGCACGGTCAGCGGCAGCCTCACCGCCGCGGGCAGGCGCCGCAGCCTGCAGGGGACGGGTTACCACGATCATAATTGGGGCAACATCTCGCTGCCGGCGGTCATGGATCACTGGACCTGGGGGCGGGCGCACCTTTCAGGCTACACCCTGATCTTTGTCGAACAGGTCACACGCCGGGGCTACGGCTCGCGCCGCCTGCCGGTCTTCCTGCTGGCAAAAGGCAAGGAGGTGCTGGTGGAAGACCCGTTCCCCCTGCGGATGGAGGCGCGTGATCTGGTCTCCCACCCCGGTGGGCGCGCCTACCCGCAGGAGGTGGATTTCCACTGGCAGCGCGGGCAGGAACGCGTGGACCTGCTGCTGCGCCAGCCGCGGCTCATCGAGGCGGTCAGTTTGCTCGGCGCGCTGCCGCCGCTGCAGCGCCGGCTGGCACGCCTGGTCGCCAACCCGTATTATTTCCGCTTCAACACCTCGCTGGACCTGTCCATCCACCTGGACGGTGCGGCTGAAACCGTCCAGGGGTCCGCCCTGTACGAGATCATGCTGCTGCGTTAAGGTGAAAGCCCGCAACCGCATCACCCTGCCTGCGTAGAACCTATTGGCAGCCTGTGAACGCCACAAAGGAGAAACACATGCCTGCGATCGAACTTTCCCATCTGACCAAGTCCTTCGGTTCCGTGCGCGCCGTGGATGATGTCTCTTTTTCCATCGAGAAAGGTGAACTCTTCGGCTTGTTGGGTCCCAACGGCGCCGGCAAGACCACTGCCATCCGCTGTATGCTGGATATCTTCAAGCCCGATTCGGGCACGGTTGCGATCCTGGGCGGAGCGATGACCGAGAAGAAGAAGGACCTCATCGGATACATGCCCGAAGAGCGCGGGCTGTACCAGGATATCCCGCTGGAGCGCTGTCTTGCCTATCTCGGCTCGCTCAAGGGCTTGAGCCAGGCACAGGTGAAGGCGCGCGCCGAAGACTACCTGCAGCGCTTCGACCTGGCGGCGCACCGGCACAAGAAGGTCAAGGAATTGAGCAAGGGCATGCAGCAGAAGGCGCAGATCATCGCCACCCTGCTGCACCAGCCCGAACTGCTGATCGTGGATGAGCCTTTCAGCGGACTCGACCCGGTCAACACCCAGATGGTGAAGGACCTGCTGCGTGAACAGCGCGACCAGGGCGTCACCGTGGTGCTTTGCTCCCACCAGATGCACCTGGTGGAGGAATTATGCGACCGCATCGTGCTGATCGACCACGGCAGGGTGCTGATCTACGGCGAACTGGCGGATGTGCGCCGCCGCTTCTCGGGCAATGCCCTGCTGGTGCATGCCGGAGGCAGCCTGCCGACCCTGCCCGGGGTGGAGCGGGTCGAAACGCTGAACGGGGCGGTCAAACTGCATCTCGCCGGCGGCGTAAAACCGCAGGAGATCCTGAAGCGGCTGGTCGAACTGGACATCCCGCTCGACCACTTCGAGATCGCCATGCCGACCCTGGATGAGATCTTCATCCGGGTGGTGCAGGGAGAGCCGGCATGATCAAGGTCCTGCGGGTCGCCTGGCATGAATACCGCCAGCATGTCTTCAACAAGCGCTTCCTGCTGGGATTACTGAGCGTGCCGCTGCTGATCCTGGTGATGGTCCTGCTGGTCTTCATCATCGTCTCCATGGAGAACGACACCAAAGCCATCGGCTATGTCGACCACTCGGGTCTCCTGGCAGATCCTCTGTCCGCCCCCCTGCCCGAGGAGCCGGAGAAACCCGTTGCCATGCTCCCCTTTGACACCGAAGCCCTCGCCGGCGCGGCGCTGGACGCCGGTGAGATCCAGGGCTATTACATCCTGCCCTCGGATTACCTCTCCACCGGCATGTTGTCGGTTGTCTACCTTGAAC
>JBFYSG010000152.1:0-8726 GCA_041301835.1 Chloroflexota bacterium
CGGGGTCGGCGGCAAGCCTTTCGGCGGGGAGCGGCACGCCGTAGGCTTCCAGCAGGGGGCGGGCGGCGTCGGGGTCCAGTGCCCGGCGTCCCTGGGCGCGTGCCTGGCGCAGTACCGCGCCCGCCCTTTCGGCATCCACGCCCGCCGGAAGCTCTGCGGGCGGATGCGCCTGCTCCAACCACACGGCGCGCCGGCGCATGGCGCCGAACGCCTGGACGGCATCCTCCGGGAAGCGGTAGGCAGGCAGACCGCCCGCGTCGGCGGCGGCATAGGCGCCCTGCAGGCTGGCTTCACCCATCAGGCAGGCAAGCACGGGCTTCCTGCCCCCGGCAGCCTGGATGACCGAGACCAGGCTTTTGAAGATTCTCTGCGGGTCGATCAGCACCATCGGCACCAGGGTGACCAGCACGCCGTCGTTCTCCGGGTCGGCGAGCAGGATCTCCAGGGCGCGGCGGAACTGCTCCTCGCCCGCGCCGCCAAGCATGTCCACCGGTCCATCCAGCCCGGCATTCGGGTTGAGCAGCGGGCGCAGCTGCTGGTGCGCGGCGGCGCCGGTGCGCGCCAGGGTCAGCCCGGCGCCTTCGAGCGCATCCGCGGCAAGGGCGGCGGGACCACCGGCATTGGTCAGGATGGCTACGCGTCCGCCTGCCGGCAGGGGCTGGTGCGCCAGCGCCAGGGCGGCATTGAAGAGCGATTCGATGGTCTCGAATTCGAGCATGCCGGTCTGGCGGCAGACGGCGCGGAAGGCGGTATGCGCGCCGGCGAGCGCCCCGGTGTGCGAGGCGGTGGCGGTCTGTCCGCCGGAGGTGCGCCCGCTCTTGAGCGCCAGCACGGGTTTGTGCTGCGCCGCCCGGCGCGCGGCGGCAACGAAGGCGTCTCCATCGCGGATATCCTCCAGGTAGAGGGCGATCACCCGGCTGAGGCTGTCTTCCGCCAGGTAAGCCAGCACATCCGATTCGTCCACATCCGCCTTGTTGCCGATGCTCAGGAAGCGGCTGAAATGCAAGCCGCGCGCCAGCGCCCAATCGATGATGCCGCCGCACAGCGCGCCGGATTGCGAGACGAAATCGATGAACCCGGCACCGACCATGCCCGGGGCGAAGGTGGTGTTCAGCGGGGTGTTGGCGTCGATGACCCCGATGCCGTTGGGACCCATCAGGCGCATGCCGTAACGCCGGGCGATCTCCAGGATGGCATGCTCGCGTGCCGCCCCTTCGGGTCCGACCTCGCGAAAACCACCCGAGATGATGATGGCGGCTTTCACGCCGCGCTTGCCGCAATCCTCCAGCACCGCGGCGGTCATCTCCGCCGGGATGATGATCACCGCCAGGTCGAGCGGGTCGGGCACCGAGAGGATATCCGGGTAACAGCGCCTGCCCAGCACTTCCTCCGCCCGGGGGTTGACCGGCTAGACTGGTCCCGGAAAGCCGTTCTGCGGGTGGAGCAGGTTCGCCATGATGCCGTAGCCCAACTTGGTCGGGTCGCTGCTGGCGCCGATGACGGCAACACCGGCGGGTCGGAAGAAGGGGGTCAGGGTGTCGGGGGAAGGTCGCATGGTAATACCTCACGGGGAATTCAGCGGCATAGAAAGACCGGAGAGTGGTTGATACGCAGGTTCGGATGCTGTCCCGCCAGGCGGGTTCTTTCCGAGCATCCGAATTATAGCCGAGAGGGGTTACAATGCAAGTTGGGACCTTTTGATACGTTTTGATAGCCGCCTGGCAGGCACTGCCAGTGACATCGGGCTATGCTTGGAGAAATTGCATTAAGGAGACTGTCATGAAACGCCCGAACCTTGTCTGGATCATAGCGCTTGCCCTGGGCTGGTTGTTCGACTTTTTGTTCTGGAACCATGAACCAGGGCTCAATTTTGCGCTCTACGTGCTGCTGTGCCTGGGGGGAGGCTTCCTGGCGCTGCTCTGGAACGGCATACGCCCATCGTGGAAGACTTTGCTGCTGCTGGTGCCGATCCTGTTCTTCGCGGCAATGAACGCCATCCGCCGGGAACCAATGAGCGTCTTCCTCACCCTGGTCATCCCGCTCACCCTGCTGGGCGTGCTGACGGTCACCTACCTGGGGGGGCGCTGGTTGAAATACAGCCTGGCGGATTATGTCGCCAACGCCTTCAAACTGGCGGGCAGCATGCTGGCACGTCCCTTTATCTTCCTGGCAGAGCAGAAGAAACAGGCAGAGGCGCAACCGCAGGAGATGGGGGCTGGCAGGGGTCAGGGTTGGAAACGCACCTGGTCGGTGCTGCGCGGGCTGTTGATCGCCCTGCCGATCGTGGCGATCTTCGCCGGGCTGCTCTCCTCGGCAGACCTGGTCTTTGCCGCCCGCCTGGATGAGTTCATCGAACTCTTCCGCCTGGAGCGCCTGCCGGAATACCTGTTCCGCGCCATCTACATCCTGGCGGCGGGTTACGCCCTGGCGGGGGCGATCCTGCACGCCGGGCAGAAGAGCCGCGACGAAAAACTGACCGGCGAGGACAAGCCGCTGGTGGCGCCATTCCTGGGATTCACCGAGTCGGTCATCGTGCTGGGGGCGGTGAACCTGCTGTTCGCCATTTTCGTCTTCATACAGTTCCAGTACTTCTTCGGGGGCGAGACCAACATCAGCGTGGAGAACTACACCTACGCCGAGTACGCCCGCAAGGGTTTTGGCGAACTGGTGGCGGTGGCATTTTTCAGCCTGCTGCTGTTCCTGGGCTTGAGCGGGATCGTGAAGCGGCAGAACGCGCTCCAACGCCGGGTCTTCTCGGGGCTGGGCGTGCTGCTGGTGGCACTGGTGGGCGTGATGCTGCTCTCCGCCTTCCAGCGGCTGGTGCTCTATGAGAGCGCCTACGGTTTCAGCCGCCTGCGGACCTACACGCACGTGTTCATGATCTGGCTGGGCGCCCTGTTGGCGCTGGTGGTCCTGCTCGACCTGCTGGGCAGGACGCGCGCCGTTGCCCTGACCATGGCGCTGGCAGCACTCGGTTTTGCCGCCTCGCTCACCCTGCTGAACGTGGACCGGTTCATCGTGGAGCGCAACATCCAGCGGGCAACGCAGGGCGAGGACCTGGACGTGGCATACCTGGCATCACTCTCCAGCGATTCCGTGCCCGCGCTGGCAGACGCCCTGCAGGATGAAAGCCTGCCTGCCGGGACGCGCGACATGGTCGGGGCGGCGCTTGCCTGCCGCGCCTACCAGGACGGGCGCCGCGAACCGGACGATAACTGGCGCGCCTTCACCTTCTCGCGCCTGTGGGCAGGGGATGCCATACAGGCGGTGGAGGGCATCCTGAACAACTATGCCATTATTTACGAGGATGACTGGCGCCTGCAGGTAGAGACCCCGCTGGGAGAGACCTACGACTGTTGGACAAGTTTTTCCGATTGAACCGTGCTGGAACGAAAGGAAGACCGGGCAGGAGCACATCCTGCCCGGTCCTTTTTTATTCAAGGCGCTGCCGCGCCGGGGCAAGGCGCTGCCGCGCCGGGGCTATTCGGCTTTTTCCAGGAAGATCACGCCCCACCAGACCGTGCCTTCCACCAGGATATAGATGCGCGGTTCGGTACTGCCTTCCTCCTGGATGGTTGCCGCCCACATCTCGGGCTGCTCGAGCGTGGTGGGGTTCTTGTAGCGCACCTCGACGTAGCCGGGGAATTTTTCCTGCCAGGTGCCCGCCAGGCGCTCCACCGAGAGCACGAACGGGTTGTTCTTCTTGAGCCGGGCGCCCAGGGCGGCGCGGGCGCCGATCGGCATCTCGGGGACTGCCACGCGCTGGAAGGTGAGCGTCTCTGTCTGCCCCTCCACCGTCAACTGAAGTTGATCGCCAGGCAGGAAGGCGACCAGGTAGGATTCGTGTTCGATGAAACCCGGGATGTAACCCGACTCGGGATCGATCCAGTGCTTCCCTTCCACCCTCAGCAGCCCCAGGCTGGTTTCATAGGTATAAAAGTTGGATGCAATTTCCAGGGGATAGAGCAGTTGGGTGGCAGTGCTGAATTCATAGGAATGAAACAGGCTCTCATCAAATTCCAGCACGAACCCGCTGGTGTGCTCTTCATTTGAGAAATATTCCCAGCGTCCGAGCAGCGAATTGCCGCCGGTCGCGCCACCCGTGCCGCAGGAAGGCAGCAGGAAGAGGACGATCAAAGCCAGAATGGGGATGGTTTTTTTCGCGGTCATGATGTGCTCCAGGTACAGGGATCAGGTATCGGGATTAATTGTATCATCCGCCGCGGGTGCGCGGCGCGCTCAAGACCGGATGTCGAGCTGCAGGAAGTATTCGATACCCGCCCGCCTCAGCGCGGCGCGCAGCAGGCGCGGGAACGCCGACAAGCCGGTCTCCCGGTCGATGAGGCGCGGTTGGACGAGGTCGTATGCCTTCTTTTTCCAGTAGAGCGAGCAGCCCCCCTGATGACTGACATTGGCGTACCAGTCCACCTTTTTCCCATAGGTCATGGCGATGACGAAGCCCTGCTGGAACGGTTCGGCAATGATCGGGATGCGGTACTGCACCCCGCTCTTGCGCCCGGTGTGTCCCAGGATGGCAAAATGACCCATTTTCCTGCCGCACAGATGGATGAGGATGCGGTTGGTGACACGCTTGTTGAAGTGTCTTACCCGGTCGAGGGTCGCCTGGTTTGCCCGCATGGACACTCCTTTTACCCGGCACGCACAGGTCAGCCTGCCCGGTCAATCCTCATCCAACTGCCCGCTGGCGCGGACATCGGCGTTGCGGCGAACGAGGTTGATATCCCGGCTCATGCGGCGGAAGCGCAGGATCCCGATCACGCCGGTAACAAGCCCGATGGGCAGGCAGGCGATCCCAATGCCCCAGAACCAGCCCTGCTGGGCAAACTGCATGATGGAGACGCCGGCGATCAACAGGGCAACCGACGAGCGCAGGTAGGCAAGCAGGGTGCGCTCATTCGCCAGCAGGGTGCGGTCGATCGCCAGTTCATCGCGCAGGATGAGTTTGTCATTCTTGAATCGTGTGTAGGAATTTTCCTTCATGCTGACATCCAGGTGGGATTTGATATGTGACTGGAAACAGTATAGTACAAATTCTGGCTTTCAACAGGAAACCCGGTCGGGTCAAAAGGTCAGCCTGGCTCCCCTCGTGCGCCAGCGCGGACGCTGATGTATAATTTCACCTGACAGCATTGGAGGCGCGATGAGCGAACGCAAGATCCGTGTTCTGGTGGCAAAGCCCGGGCTGGACGGGCATGACCGGGGCGCCAAGGTGGTGGCGCGCGCCCTGCGTGATGCCGGCATGGAGGTCATCTATACCGGGTTGAGGCAGACGCCGGAGATGATCGCCGAAGCCGCGCTGCAGGAGGATGTGGACGTGGTGGGCATTTCCATCCTCTCCGGGGCGCACATGGCGCTCGTGCCGCGCATCCTGGAACTGCTGCAGGCGAACAGGCAAGCGGGCGTCAAGGTCTTCATCGGCGGCATCATCCCGGACGAGGACGTGCCGCGCTTGAAGGCGCTGGGGGTGACCGGCATCTATGGACCCGGTGCTTCGACCGATACCATCGTCAGCGAGATCCGTACCGCACTTGAGAGCGGGGCTGCGCCGCGCCCATGAGCCTGGCTGCCTCCGTACTTGAAGGCGATACCCTGGCGATCAGCCGCCTGCTGACCGAGGTGGAGAACGATTCCCCCACCGGCAGGCATGCGCTCGACGAGTTGTTCGCCCACACCGGCAAGGCGCACCTGGTGGGCGTGACCGGCGCGCCCGGGACAGGCAAATCCTCGCTCGTCAACCGGCTGGCGCTGCATACCCGTCAAAGGAAAAGCCCTGCACCCGCCCGCGTGGCGATCGTGGCGGTGGACCCCTCCAGCCCGTTCAGCGGCGGGGCGGTGCTGGGCGACCGGGTGCGCATGCGCGACCTGGCGGGCGATCGCGGGGTGTTCATCCGTTCCATGGCAACACGCGGCTCGCTGGGCGGACTGGCACGGGCGACCGCCGCCATGACCCAGGTCTTCGATGCCGCCGGTTTCGAACTCGTGCTGATCGAGACCGTCGGGGCGGGGCAGGCGGAGGTGGATATCGCCCGCCTGGCGCACACCACCCTGGTGGTGGAAGCGCCCGGTTTCGGTGACGATATCCAGGCGATCAAGGCGGGCATCCTGGAGATCGCCGACATCCTGGTGGTCAACAAAGCCGACCTGCCCGGTGCCGAGAACAGCGAGCGCGCCCTGCGCGGCATGCTCGACCTGGCGCACCCGGGCAAGCGGACCTTCCAGCACCACGGGCAGGTGATGCACGCCGGCGGCGAGGCAGACGAGAACCCGGAGACATGGATCCCGCCCATCCTGCGCACCGTCGCCACCGAGGGGACGGGGGTGCCGGCGCTGGTGGAAGCCATCACGGCGCACGGCGCGCACCTGCGCCAGAGCGGCGAGTGGGGCAGGCGCGAGCGCCTGCGCCTGGAGGCGGAGATCGAAGCCCTGCTCAGCGCCGCCCTGATGGAGGACCTGCACCACCGGGTGACGGATGCCCGCTACGCGGCGGTGCTCGACCAGGTGGCGCAGCGCGCCATCTCCCCGCAGGAGGCGGTGCAGGGGTTCCTGAGACAAACAAAAGCCCGGCGATGACCGCCGGGCTGATCGTTCACCAACCTCGTTACAGGTCCAGGATATGCCGGGCGATGACCAGCCGCTGGATCTCGTTGGTCCCTTCGCCGATGGCGCACAGGCGCTGGTCGCGGTACATGCGCTCCACGGCATAATCGCGCACGTAGCCGTAGCCGCCGTGGATCTGGATGGCTTTATAACAGGCGCGCTCCGAGACCTCGGTGCAGAACAACTTCGCCATGGCGGCTTCCTTCGAGTAATGCGCCCCCTGCTCCTTCAACCATGCGGCGCGGTGCACCATCAGGCGGGCGGCTTCGATCTCGGTCGCCATCTCGGCGATCATCCACTGGATGGCTTCGAATTTGGCGATGGGCTGGTTGAACTGCACCCGTTCCTTCGAATACGCCACGGCTTTATCCAGGGCGCCCTGTGCCAGCCCCACCGCCATGGCAGAGATGGCAAGCCGCCCGGCATCCAGCGTCACCAGGAACTGCTTGAAGCCTTCATTCTCCCTGCCCAGCAGGTTCCCCGCCGGAAGGCGGCAGTTCTCAAAGAAGAGCTGCGAGGTGACCGAGCCTTTCAAGCCCATCTTCTTCTCGTCCCGCCCGGGCTGGAAACCGGGCGTGCCCTTTTCGACGATGAATGAGGAGATGCCGCGCGTGCCCTTTTCCGGGTCGGTCTTGGCGGTGACCACGAGCACATCGGCGATGGAACCGTTCGTGATAAAGACCTTCTCGCCGTCCAGAACCCATTCATCCCCCTGGCGCACGGCGCGCGTGCGCGTGGCGCCGGCATCCGAGCCCGCGTTCGGCTCGGTCAAGCCGAAGGCGCCGATCTTGTCGCCGCACAGCAGGGCGGGCAGGTATTTCCCTTTCTGTTCCGGCGTACCATAGCGGTGGATGGGTTCGCAGCACAGCGAGGTCTGGGCGTCGAGGATGATGGCGAGCGTGCCCGAGACGCGGGCGATCTCCTCCAGCGCCAGCAGCAGGCTGAGGTAATCGCCGTTGGCGCCGCCATACGCCTCCTCGAAGGGGATACCGAGCAGCCCCAGATCACCCATGCGCTTGAACAGGTCGTATGGGAACTTGTCGCTGGCATCGATCTCCTCGGCGCGTGGCGCGACCTCTTTTTCGGCGAACTCGCGCACCATGTCGCGGATCAAGACGTGTTCCTGGGTCAATTGAAAGTCCATGCGGCTCCTCCTTGGCTTTCCGGCGTGGGAATGCCTGCCCGGCGCCGGCAAGTCGCTACTTGCCGATCACCAATCCCTGCGGATCGATCTCGCGCAGGATGCGCAACTGCTCCGGGGTCGGTTCGGGGGTGAGCGCCACCTGCTCCGACACCAGGATCTCGAATCCGCTGGCTGCCTGCACCTGTTCCACGCTCACCCCGGGGTGCAGGCAGATCAGTTGCAGGCACTTGCTCTGGTCGTCAAAACCGTAGATGCCCAACTGGGTGATGACGCGGTAGGGTCCCCCGCCAGCAGGCAGACCGGCGCGCTCGCGCCCCCCGGGTCCATCCAGGTAACCCGGCGTGGTGACGAAATCCAGGTGCTCGACGAAGGTCTGCGGCGATTGCTTGCGCATCAGGTAGATGGTGCGCCAGCACAGCGAGCCCACGTCGTTGGCGCCGCCGCTGCCGGGCAGGCGCGCTTTGGGGTGCTGCCAGTCGCCGATGACGGTGGTATTGACATTCCCGTGGCGGTCCATGGCTGCGCCGCCCAGGAAGCCGTAGTCCACGTAGCCTGCCTGTGCGGCAGACATGACCTCGTGCATGCTGGAGGCAGCCGAGGCGCGGAAATAGGTGCGCGAGTCGCCCACCGAGATGGGCAGGACGGGCACCTGCGGTCCGATGCCGCCCGCCTCGAAGATGATCAGCAGCCCGGGCGCGTGGGTGCGCTGGGCAAGCATGGCAGCCAGGATGGGGAAGCCCGTGCCGACGAAGGCAGAGCGCCCGTCCTCGAGCAAGCCCGCCGCGGCGCAAGCAAGCAGTTCGGTCAGGTTGTAAGCCGGTTTTTCGTTCATGCTTCCCCCTCCGGCGGCTCGTCGCGCAGTTCCATCACCCGTTGCAGGCGCTCCAGCAGGCGCGCCCCGCCGACCTTCTCGATGTAGGCATCGAAATCCGGCACATCGAAGACGTACTGTTTGAAATAATCC
>JBFYSG010000153.1:0-3188 GCA_041301835.1 Chloroflexota bacterium
AGAAGTACCAGGTCAACAGCCTCCACAGCGCCCAGGGCAGATGGCGCCCAAGGGAGAATGCCAGGCGGTTGAGCGGGGTCATGCTCTCCAGGGTTTCCTTCGAATCAACCAGCCCTGCCCCGCTGATGACCGCCGCAGCGCGCACGCGCCCGGGCAGGTCGTGGGCACAAGCCAGTGCGTAGGGTCCCCCGCCTGAATGACCGGCAACGTGGAACCTCTCCAATCCGAATTCATCTGCCAGTTCGCTTACATCCCGGGTCCAATCCCGGATGCAGCGTTTGGGTTGATAGGTGGAGAGACCCGCCCCGGGGCGGTCGGTGCAGATGAGGCGCACGCCGACTTTGCGGGTAACCTCATCGAGGGGATGGAAAAGGCGCGAGCCGGGGATGCCATGGAAAAAGAAGACGGGGTTCCCGGCAGGATCGCCGTATTCGGCATATGCCAGGTGGCGCCCATCCGTGAGGGTTAATCGTGTGGTTGTCTCATCCATTGTTCACCGTCCGCTTGTCCGGCACTCACCGGTCTTCGAGCAATGCCTCGATCATGGGATGGAAGCGTGTGTATCGGAATGCCTCGCCATACTCGAACCCGGCGTGTTCGCCGAACATACCTGCCTGGGCACGCACCGCCCAGCGCAGGGCTTGCAGGGGATCCACCAGGCTTCCCCCTGCCAGGGCGGCGAGGTCCACACCGGCAACCTGAGCCTGCCGGATGGCATCCTCGACCAGGAACTCGACCTGGGTGGTGTGCTCTGCCAGGGCGGCAAGTTTGTCCTCCAGCGTTGCGCTGATATCCACGATCTTGTTGGCGCTGGCAACTTCTTCCAAGAAGTAATACTTCTCGGCAACATAGTGCGGTTCAAGCCCTTCTGCCAGATGTTCGGGATGCACAAGCGGTAGCGGCGCGGCGGCAACCGCTTCCGCTGCTGCCCAGGCGACGGCGCGATGGTCCGGGTGCATTGCCGTGCGGGAGAGCGGATCTTCGGCGATGAGGATATCCGGTCGATGGCAGCGGATCTGCCGGATGAACTGTCCGCGCAGGAAACCGGCAGGCAAGGCATCCAGCTCCATATCCGCGTGTCCAAGCATCAACGGTGGGTCTGCGCCGAGCCGCCGGGCGGCGCGCAGGGCTTCTTCGCCACGCAGGCGGATGAGCGTGGCGCGATCGTGCTTGAAGGAGCCCTTGCAGCCATCGGTGGCGATGACCAGGACGGCGCGCGCTCCTTCCTTGACGAAACGGGCGATCGTCCCACCGGCATGAAACTCGGCATCATCGGGGTGGGGGACAAGGACCAGGACGGTCTTCCCTGCTGGAACGTTGGTGGGACCGGTCATGTCTGTCCCGTCCTGCCGCGCGCTACCGGCGATCATAGTTTCACCTTCTCCTCGGTCAACTGGCGCGCTTCCTGCATGGCAATGCCGCGGTTGGTGATGGGGAAACGCCCGGTCAGGGGGCTGAGGCGCGCGCCTTGGGCTGAGGATGCCCACATCACCCATGCCAGCGGACGGACGAAGCCGGAGATATCGACAGCCTGCTTCAATTCATCCAGCGTGGGCTGGTCCCAGCCGCCGACCAGTCCATAGAAGAACATGAAGAGCGGGAAGGACGGCAGTACGCCGATGAAGAAAATCAGGATGCTGGAGATCTGGTCAGGCTGCCAGATCAAGCCTGTCAGCCAGCGCAGGAAAAGGTAATGGGCTGCGCCCGCCAGCAGCGGTGCCGCCAGCGACTGCCAGAAATAGAAGCGCTGGGGGAAGCAGAGTTTATGGTTCACGAAATAGGCGGTGATGTCTTTTGCTAAAAGGGCGATGAAGTATGCCAGGATCAAGCCGGTGATCTGAAACCTTGCCACCAGCAAGAGCGCAAGCGTGACCCGCAGGACCTGTTCGCCGAAGACCAGCGCCGATTTCAGATAGGGGCGGTTGGAGCCCAATTGGACCTGATCTCCGACCCAGGAGGGATACTGGATGGCGCCCCACAGGGTGAGCGGGATGACATACAAAGCGCCGCGGGCGAAATCGGGACCCGAGGCGCCCAGGATGAAGCGGTCTGCCACTGCCAGGAGCACCGCGCCGAGGAAGGCGGAGATCATGGCGCCGTATTTGTACATCATCGAAGCGTAGTACTGGCTGAGGATGCGCTTACCGTTCGAGATGGATTCAGAAATGGATGCCATGGCACCATCGAACAGGGTCGCGACCACCTGGAAGGCATAGATGAAGTTCTGTGCCAGACCCCAGTTGCCCCAAATCTCGGCATAATTGATGAGCCGCGCCTGTGTGATGGCGATCTCGGCGGCTTGCCCTGCCGCCCAGGCGATCGATCCCAGCATGCCAAAGAAACCAAATTTGAAGCCGGTCTTGACCGTATCCCAGTCGAAGTGCGCCAGGAACAGGACACGGGCGTTGTAACCCAGCCGCCGGTACAGCCACAGGCCGAGCAGGAACGCGCCCAGTTCGGCGGCGTAGGCGGCAATACCCAGGCCCAGCAGTCCGCCCATCGCGCCGCCCATGGCCGGATTGGCCTTTCCCCAGGCGTACATGAGGCCCACAAACAACGGTTGAACAACCATTGGGATCATGGTCAGGAATATATCGAGGATGCGGGAGTAATCGCCGCGCTGCAGGCCGTTGAACGAGTGGCGCATCACCTGATAGAAGCCGGGGATTTGAATGAGCGAATGGATGATGACGCTCCAGGCGTAGAGCGCATAGGCCGACTTGGGCGCCAGCGTACTGGCAACCGCCACCACCAGCGCCACTTGCACCGCTCCCGAAAGCGCCTGCCACCAAACGAACATCTGTCCGTACTTGACGCCGCGCTTGGGGTCGTGGACGCGGTACTGCGCCAGGAACTTGATGTAGGCTTCACTGGTGCCCATGTCGAAGAACTGCCAGGCCAGGGCGAAGAACTGCGTCACCCGGCCCCAGATGCCGAGTGCCTGTGCCGACGGCAGGATGTACACCGGCAGGACGATATTCTGGTAGATGATGAGCGGAATGAAGAGCACCAGTCCCAACATGAGGGCGACCAGGAACCCGGAGAGCGGACGGTGGAACCCGACCTCCTCCCACTGGGTCGAGGCTTCGCGGATCTCGAACTTGCTGCGGTCTGCGACGATCTCGTCCAACGCCTCGGGATGTTTCAGGCTGTAGCGGCGGACGAGAACGAAGGCGATTATCGCGGTC
>JBFYSG010000155.1:0-4967 GCA_041301835.1 Chloroflexota bacterium
ATTATCCGCCTTGACCTGCCCGGGAGTCTCTTCCTCGTCTCCAACGGCAATTTTATCGGTTTGACCTACCCATAACCCGCACCACCCGGCACCTGCTCCGAACACCGCTGAGGCTTTGCGCCGCTCCTGGCGCGTAAAAGCCTCAGCGGTGGACATATAATGAGATTTCCAGCCCTCCAGGCGGTCTTCACCCAGGGCGGATAGTGGTAAAAAACCTATTGCCTCAATGCCGCTCTCGTGATAAACTAACGCTGATGGCAGCCAACGTTTTGGTCGTCACGCACGATGCTCCATTTGGGGATTTCGTACGCCAGAGCCTGGAAGAAACCGGGAGATTCCACATCCACGTTACCAAGGAAACCAAGAAGGCGGTCTCCTTCCTTCTGGAGACTGACTGTACGCTTGCTTTCCTGGATAGCGGCAGCGACCGGCAGGACATCCTGTCGCTGGGACGCCGCCTGCGCGAGACCCGCCCCGCACTGCGCTACATCATCATAACCGAAGCCGGCTGGCAGTTGGCGCTGGAAGAAATCTCCCCAGAGACCTATCTCACCAAACCGATCAACCTGCCTGAATTGATGGATGCCATCGACGCCATCTATCCCCCCGCCTCCCAACCGCGCCAGACCGCCGCGCAGACAGTCCCCGCCAAAGTCTTGCCTGCCTGGCTTTCCAACGTCAACCGCGCCGCCCAACACCTGACCCGTCTGACCCTGGAATCCTCGGCGCAAGCCGCGCTGATCACCAACCAGGACCAGTTGTGGGCATACGCCGGTGGGCTGCCCCAGGAAGCCGCCCGCGAACTGGCAGAGACCGTCTCGCGCTACTGGGACCGCCAGGAGGAGAACGACCTCGTCCGCTTCGTCCGGCTGGCGTCCACCGAGGCGGAGCACATGCTGTATGCCACCCGCCTGACAACCGGCACCGTGCTTGCTCTGGTCTTTGACGCGGAAACGCCCTTCAGCACCATCCGCTCGCAAGCCAACAGCCTGGCGCACTCCCTGGCAGTCATGCCCGTGGAGGAGGAAATGACGCCGGAAGAGGAAGCTGCCACGCCGGCATTCCTCGCTGACATTCTCGCCGACGTCCCGCCTCCCAACCCTGTCAACCGGGCAGGGATCGAAAAACCGCTTGAAAACACCACCCGTATCGAACGGGTTAAAGAATCCGTGCGCAAGTTGTTCTCTCCCCAGACGGAGGAAGATGATGACGACCTGGGAGCCACCCGCCAGAATGAACGCCTGACATCCACGGCACCCCAGCCCATCCCGCTTAACTTCATGAGCGCCGAAAGCCAGCAGGCGCTCACACAACCGCACATCGCCCTCCAGACCGACGACCAGATGGCAGTCACCCTCCGGTCGAAAGCCACCAGCCGGACGGATCCGCAGGCGAACCTTGAAGGTGCCAGCGAGCCGGACCCTGGCGAGGCAACCGTGCCGCGCCGGATCGTGCTTGAGCCTGTCTCCCCCTCCGTCTACAACCTGGACTACGTCTGTCTGCTGGTGCCGCGCTTCACCCACCACCACCTGACGGGCGACCTCTCGGAGCGCATGGGCGAATGGGTGCGGCACATCTGCATCGCCTTCGGCTGGCGCCTGGAATTCATCTCAGTACGCCCCGAATACCTGGAATGGATCGCCAACGTCCCGCCTGCCACCTCCCCGGCATACCTGATGCGCATCCTGCGCCAGCACACCTCCGAGCGCATCTTCGCCGAGTTCCCACGCTACCACAAAGAGAATCCATCCGGCGATTTCTGGGCGCCCGGCTACCTCATCATGGGCGGTTCCCAACCCCCGCCGACCCAGTTGATCAAGGACTATATCGCCCAAACGCGCCAGCGGCAGGGATTTACCCAGCCCACCCGGCGCTGACCTGCAAGCCCGAATGACACGCAACCCGTGTCATTCTTCTATCCGGAACCCATGCCCCCAACCCTTTACCTGATCGACGGCCATGCCCTGGCCTATCGAATGTACTTTGCCCTCACCGGATATGCCTCGTCCGGCGCTGCATCACGCTGGCAGACCTCCAAAGGCGAACCCACTGCCGGCGTGTACGGCTTCGCCCGCGAACTCCTGCGCATTTACGAGCAGGAAAAGCCCGATCACTTGGCGGTGGCATTCGATACCGGCAAGACCTTCCGCGACGAGATCTATCCCGAATACAAAGCCACGCGCGCCAAGATGCCCGACGACCTGCGCATACAGATCGAGCGCATCCGCCAGGTTGTGGACGCCTTCAATATTCCTCGTCTTGAAATGGAAGGCTTCGAGGCGGACGATGTGCTCGGCTCCACCGCCCGCTGGGCAGCGGGGCAGGGTCTGGGCGTCAAGATCATCACCGGCGACCGCGACCTGCTGCAACTGGTGGACGCCCGCACCATCGTCTACCTGGCAGGCGATGACCAGAACTACATCACCGCCGAGGACGTGCAGGCAAAACTCGGCGTCCCCCCGCAGCAGGTGGTGGACTACAAAGCCATCGTGGGCGACAAATCCGACAACATTCCCGGCGTGCCAGGCGTGGGTGAAAAGACCGCCGTCTCGCTGCTTGCCCGCTTCGCATCCCTGGATAATATCTACGCGCACCTGGATGAGGTCGAACCCCGCTGGCGCTCCAAGTTGGAGGCGGGCAAGACCTCCGCCTACATGAGCCGCACGCTTGCCGCCATCCGCACCGACCTGCCTGTCAGCCTGGACCTGGAACAGGCAAAACCCGGCTCCTTCGACCCCGGCAGCGTGGAAGCCATCTTCCGCGAACTGGAATTCCGGACCCTGGTGGATAAACTGCGCACCCTCACGGGTTCCGCCCCTGTCGCGCCCGCCACTTTGGGGCAGATGAGCCTGTTCGGTGAAGCCGCCCGGGTGAGCGAAGACCGTCCTGCCCTCTCCCCTGCACCTGCGGCGGGTACGGGCATCCAGACCCGCCTGGTCAGCGATCCCGAGGCGCTCGCCGCGCTGGTGGCGGAACTCGCCTCTGCCGCGCTGATCTCCTTCGACACCGAGACCACCTCCACCGACGAGATGACCGCCAATCTGGTCGGCATCTCCCTGGCGGTGAAGGCGGGCGAGGGCTGGTACATCCCTGTCGGGCACCGCCACGGCGCGCAGTTGCCGCTGGAGCAGGTCATCTCTGCCCTGCGCCCTGCCCTGCAGGATGCGCACATCCCCAAGATCGGGCATAACCTTAAATATGACCTGATCATGCTGGCGCGCTACGGCATCCGGGTCACACCGCTGGCATTCGATACCATGCTCGCCGAATGGGTGCGTGACCCCAACTCGCGCGACCTGGGGCTTAAGAACCTGGCACTGGTGCGCCTGGGGCTGGAGATGACCCACATCGAGGCGCTCATTGGATCGGGCAAGAAACAGATCTCCATGGCTGAGGTGGATATCCAAACGGCAGCGGAGTATGCCGCCGCGGATGCCGAGACCGTCGTGCGCCTCAAGCCGCTGCTCGAAGCGGACCTGCAGCGCTTTCCCCGCCTGGCAAGCCTGTTTGCCGAGATCGAAATGCCGCTCATCCCGGTGCTGGCGGATATGGAAATGGCAGGCATTGCCCTCGACCGTGATTTCTTCTCCGCCTTCTCGGTCCAACTGGATGAGCGCATGCGCGCCATCGAGCAGCAGGTCCACCAGGCGGTCGGCAGGACCTTCAATCTCAATTCCACCCAGCAGTTGTCGGATGTGCTCTTTAACACCCTGCGTCTTGCTCCGCCGGATCGCGGGCGCAAGACCGCCTCGGGTCACTATTCCACCGCGGCTGGCGTGCTCGAAGAGATGAGCGCCCAGCACCCGGTGGTCGGGATGCTGCTGGAATACCGCGAGTTGACCAAACTCAAATCCACGTACGTGGATACTCTGCCTGTCCAGATCCACCCCGAAAGCGGGCGCGTACATACATCCTTTGGTCAGACCGGGGCGGTCACCGGGCGCATATCCTCCTCCGAACCCAACCTGCAGAACATACCCATCCGCACCGACCTGGGGCGGCGCGTGCGGCGCGGTTTCGTTGCCCGGCAGGGACATGTGCTGCTCTCGGTCGATTACTCGCAGATCGAATTGCGCATCGTTGCCCACATGGCAAAGGATGAAGCCATGCTGGCTGCCTTCCGCGCCGGGCAGGATATCCATGCCGCCACCGCCGCTGCCATCTATAACATCCCGCTCGAGGCGGTGACCCGCGAACAGCGCCGCCATGCCAAATCGATCAATTTCGGGCTGGTGTACGGCATGTCTGCCTTCGGGCTGACCCGCACCACCGACCTGACCCTCTCCGAGTCGGAGGATTTCGTCAAAGCCTACTTCCAGCAATTTCCCGGCGTCAAGCGCTACCTGGATGGCATCCGCACCGAAGCAAAGGAGAACGGTTTTGTCGAGACCCTGATGGGGCGCCGGCGCTACTTCCCCCTGCTCAAGAATCCGCCCAACCAACAGCTCAAGAACCGGGAGGAACGCGAAGCGATAAACGCCCCCATACAGGGCACGGCTGCTGATATAATGAAAATCGCCATGATCCGCATACCGCCCGCACTGGCACAGGCGGGTCTGCATGGCAGCATGCTCCTGCAGGTGCATGACGAACTGGTGCTGGAATGCCCGCAGAAGGAACTGCAGGCAACCACCCGCGTGGTTCGCCAGGTGATGGAAAACGCCTGCCCGCTCTCCATTCCGCTCACCACCGATGCCCGCTGGGGAGCCAATTGGGATGAAATGCAGGCGGTGGATTGAAGACCGGCAGGGCAGCGTAGTACGACACCGGGTAAGGGTTTTCGAGGCAGATGATGGCAGGTAGTGAAGAGATCTTCAAGAAGGCAATGAACACAGGGCATACCGCAGCCTGGGACCTGCAATGGGACAAGGCAGCGCAGGCATACCAGGCCGCCCTGGAGGAATTCCCCGACCACCCCAAAGCGCTTGCCAACCTAGGGCTGGCGCTTTACGAATTACAGCGCTACG
>JBFYSG010000159.1:0-3532 GCA_041301835.1 Chloroflexota bacterium
GTTACGGCAGCCGAAGCGGGGGGTGAGACGGGTTCCATCAATTCCGCCAGCGCCAGTTCCAGCGGCAGGGAGGGATGCCACTCACGCCGCGGATCGCTGGCGGCAGCGTTGAAGACCTTGATCATGCGCAGCACCTGCGCGCTCTGCAGCGCGGCGGCGTGCTTCTCAGCCTTGAGGCGCACATCCGCCGCCAGGTCGATCTGCCCGGCGTTGCCCAGTTGGAAGAGCAGGATGGCGCGCAGGTAATCGACCACCTGGCGGGCAAGCTGGCGCGCATCGGTGCCGGCATCCAGGGCGAGACGCATGGCATCCATGCCGGCTCCGGGCTGGCGCGCCAGCACGGCGTCGATCATCGCCAGCACGGTCTGACTGGTGGCAGTGCCCAGCACCCGGCGGGTGAGTTCCAGGTCAATGGTCTGCCCGGTGGAGGCAAGCTGGTCGAGTAGCGAGATGGCATCGCGCATCCCACCGGCGGAATAGCGGGCGATCAGCGCCAGGGCTTCCGGCTCTGCGTTGTACTTTTCCATCTTGACGATGTCCTGCAGTTGGTGGACGATGTCTTCCACCGGCAGGCGGCGGAATTCATGCCGCTGGCAACGCGAGAGCACGGTGAGCGGGATCTTGTGGATCTCGGTGGTGGCGAGGATGAAGATGGCGTGCGGGGGCGGTTCTTCCAGCGTCTTCAACAGGGCGTTAAAAGCCGAGTTGGAGAACATGTGAACCTCATCTATGATGTAGATCTTGTACCTGCCCAGGTTGGGGGTGAAGTTGATCTTGTCGCGCAGGTCGCGCACATCATCCACGCCGGTCTGCGAGGCGGCATCGATCTCGATCAGGTCGAGGAAGCGGTTCTCGTTCACCGCCAGGCAGTTGGCGCAGGCATTGCAGGGGCGCTCGCCGGGTTCAGGCGCCAGACAATTGACCGCCTTCGCCAGCAGGCGGGCTGCGGTGGTCTTGCCGGTGCCGCGCGGACCGGCGAACAGGTAGGCATGCGCCAGGTGACCGCCGCTGACGGCATTCTTGAGGGTCTGGATGATGTGGGGTTGTCCGACCACTTCATCCCATTTTTGGGGGCGCCATTTTCTGTACAGGGCTTGGGACATAGGCAGATCGCCGTGTTGATCTAGGGTATGCGATGGAAGGCACGCGCAAGTCCGCGCGTATCGAAGAGCAGGACCAGTTCGCCGCCTGACCAGATCGAGTCGGATTGGTCCCAGTACAGGTCGGTGACCGAATCATCCCCGCGGGCGGTGTGCACCTGGATACTGCCGCCGGGGTAGAGCGACAACTGCGGGAAGGTGAAGGCGGTGCCATCCTCATCCATCAGCACCCAACCGGTAAGCACCACGGTCTCGGCGCCGTTGTTCTGCAGGGTGACGATCTCACTGCCTGCCGTGCCCACGCCGCTCACCCCGCTGATGAGCACGCCCGTCGACGCGCCGATGCCTTCCGAACATGCCGGGCGACCAAAGCGGTCGTACACGAACAGCACGCCCGCGGTGACGAGGGCTGAGACCAGGACGTTGAGCAGGAGATAGAGCATCAAACGACGGCGGGTCATGGTGTTCGAATGATAGCACAAAACCGACGCCCTGGCAGGCGGCAATCACAGCAGAACCATGGGGCTGTGCAGGCATGCTGGATGTTGTCGTTTTTTTACAGATTTGTAATGTATTTTTGACCAAAGGGTGTGTACTATTAAGATTGAGTATAATAAGATATCGATATATACCCATGAAGGATGCTGATGATCCAGATCTTTTGTCCCGCCTGCAAACGTTCCAATGATGCCAGTGAAGTCAACTGCGTCTATTGCGGCGCCTTGTTGGATTACAGCCCCGAGAGTAACACCTCCACCGCCAGCATGGGGAGCAGCACCAACACGCCCGTCCGGGCTGAAGACATTGAATATATCCAACAACTGCGTGCGCCCGAGCAGGGCATTGGCATTTACCTGGAGGATTATTTCAATCCGGTCGCCATCGAACTGCGCCAGGAATTCACCCTGGGTCGCAAGCGACCGGAAACAAGCGTGGAAAACCTGATCGACCTGACCCCGTACGGCGGCTATGAGAACGGGGTCTCGCAGAAACACGCCCTGATCCGCAAGACCAGCGCCGGCTACGAGATCCTCGACCTGGGAAGCACCAACGGCACCTGGGTGGATAAAAAACGCCTGATGCCCAACCAACCTTATCCACTGCCAAGCGGTACGCAGGTGCACCTGGGACGACTGTGTCTTTCCTTCGTGTACAAACTGCAGCGCTAGAACCCCGGGACGCAGCGGTGCGACAACCCGGCAGAGACAAATGGGTGTGCACGTGAACAACATGAGCAGGTATGAGCGATCCTTACGGCTCCAGCGAGATTAAACTACGGCAGGCGGCTGAACTCATCCAGGGGGGGCGCCTGGATGAGGCGCGCCAACACCTGCGGGATATCCTGGTCGCAGATCCAAACAACCTGCCTGCCTGGGAACTCCTTTCATACGCCACACACAACTTAAAAGAAGAAACCTACTGCATGGAGCGCATCCTCGCATTGCGCCCCGACCACGGGCGCGCCAAACAGCGCCTGGCAGAGATCCGCGCCGGGCTGCCTGCCGCGGGGCTGCCTGCCGCAGGGACGCCGGCACAGGAGCAGGTCCGTCCGGCGCAGGCGGAAACGCCGCCCGAAAAGGCGCTCCCTACGCCGCCCCCGGTACGGAAAGCGAAGAAGCGGAAACGAAAAATGGCTCCCATCCTGCTCAGCGCGACCATCTTCGTGGAACTGGTGGCGCTGGGGCTGGTGATCTATTTCTTCGGCATCCTGCCCTCGGATACCACCGGTCTGGGGACGCAGACCGTGGCGGCGGGAAATGACGTGCGCTGCGAGGAGATCATCGCCCGGGCGCTGGAACTGGCGGGCCAAGCCTGCGACAGTATGGACTCGAACAACATCTGTTACGGCAACCAGACCCTGCTGGCAGAACTGCTGCCGGAAGCCTCGCAGCGCTTCTCGGAGCGCGGCGACATGGTCGGTATTGACGACCTGCAGCGTTTGTCGGTCTCACCGCTCAACCTGGACACGCAGGAATGGGGCATTGCCATCTTCAAGGTCATGGCGAACCTGCCGCGCTCCCTGCCCGGCGAGACGGTGACCCTGATGGTCTTCGGCAACACGACCCTGGAGAATGACAGCGAGCACCTGGAAAGTTTTTACTTTTCCAGCGGGTTCGGCGAGATCATCTGCGAGGAAGTCCCCTCGGACGGGATTTTGATCTCGATGCCGGACGGCACAGGCATCCAGTTCACGATCAACAGCACCGAATTGTTGTTGATGGGCGACGCCAGCCTGAATGCCATCCAGAACGGCGGGATGGACGTACAACTCTACAGCGGTACGGCTCAATTGACTTCCATGGGCGTAACACAGACCTTCAGCGCCGGAGAATCGGTGAGCGTGACCCTGGGCGGCGAGAATGGCATGGAGGCGATCAGCATCCCATCCCAACCCGTGCCGCTGTCACCCGAAGACCTGGAGATCGTTTGCA
>JBFYSG010000162.1:0-5352 GCA_041301835.1 Chloroflexota bacterium
TTCGCCGATCATGGAGCCGAAGGCGTTGAGGATATACAGCCCGAACACCAGCCCCATGGTGATGGGGAGCACGTTGCGCACGCGTTTTAACAGCAGGGAGATCGCCATCCCGACCATCAGGAAGAACAACTGGAAGGGGATCATGCTGAGCAGCAGCATCACCACCGTCCTGGACTCGTACTCCTGCCCCTGGCGGAAGGCGTTGATGAGTATGAAACTACTGACCCAGACCAATGCCTGCGTGATCGCCAGGCCGGTGAGCGCCGCCAGCAACTTGCTGGTCATGATGCGCATCCGGCTGACCGGCTTGGAAAGCAGGAAATCCGCCGTCCACTCGGTCTCCTCGATCGAGACCAACCCGACGCCGTAATTGGATGCCTGGATCCCCAGGCAGATCTGGGCGAAGACGAACAACAGCGCGAAGAAACCCAGGACGGTGGACCAGTCCATGTCCGTCATGCCGAAGGCGATGAGCAGTTCCTTGGGGAAACTATCCATCAGGTCGGCGACCATCGCCGCATTCTCGGCAAAGGCTTGGAACAGCGACATGTAAGCCAGCATCAGCAGGATGATCGAGCCGGACCAGATCAGCACCGAGCGGACCTTTGTTTTAAGTTCGTGCAGGTAGATGTTCATCTTCATTCCTATTCGTAATAGTGCATGAAGATCTCTTCGAGGGTCAGGTCTTCGATCGTCAGGTCGCTGAGATTCCCGCCGCTGACCAGCCGGGTGAGGCTGTTGATATCGCCCTTGTAGAAGAAACTGAGCGTGCCGTCCTCGCTCTGCATCTGCGTCACCCCCTCCACCTGGAAGCGCTTCTCATCCAGCCCCTCGGCGGTCATGCGGATCTTCTTGTAATTGTCCTTCTGCAGGGTCTTGATATCCTGGATATTGATGACGCTGCCTTCCTTGATGATCGCCACGCGGTTGCACAGCCGCTGCACCTCGGTCAGGATGTGCGAGGAGAAGAAGACCGTGGCGCCGCGCTGGTTCTCCTCCCGGATCAGGCTGAAGAACTTGTGCTGCATCAGCGGGTCAAGCCCGGCGGTCGGTTCGTCCAGGATGATCAGCCTGGGCTGGTGCAGGAGCCCCTGCACGATGCCCACCTTTTTCTTGTTGCCGTACGAAAGGTCGCTGATGCGCCGCTTCAGGTCCAGTTCCATCACCTCTGCCAGTTCATTCAGGCGCTGGGTGCAATCTTTCTGGTAAAAACTGGCGGAGTACTTAAGCAGGTCGAGCACCTTCATGCCCTCGTAGTAGAAGACCTCCGAAGGCAGGTAGCCGATCTCCTGGCGGATCTCTGGACCGAACTTGATGCAGTCCTTGCCAAAGATGCGGGCTTGTCCCTGGGTCGGGTAGATCAGGGAGAGGAACAGGCGGATGGTGGTCGATTTCCCGGCTCCGTTGGGACCGATGAAACCGAAGATCTCGCCTTCTTCGACGTTGAACGACACGTCGACGATGCCGCGCGCTTTGCCGTAGTACTTGGTCAGGTGTTCGACTTCGATGATGCTCATGCTTATTCTCCTTTGCCCGGCAGGCTGATAAAAAGCGCCCCTGTGCCGGGCGCCAACTTGTACTGTATCACCGCGCCATGGCAGTGTCAAGATACTAGGCAAGGTTTTTGTAAGGGTTACCAGGATGAGGCGGAATTCCCCCCGCCCATCCTGTTTTTGACATTAAAATCCCCTCTCCCGCCGCCATTTCATCAGAAAAAGTCCTGCTTGCTCGGGAGAGGGGTAGGGGTGAGGGTCGAAACCATCCCTCCCACCTTGGGAAACACCGTTCTTGTCAATCGTGATCTCAGGAATGTCCGAACTTAATTCCGAACCTAAGAACTGGAAAGGATTTGGTAAAGGTTACCCATTTGAGTTGGAGATCCCCCCGCACACCCTCGGGCAGCACCACACAGTCCCGGCGTGGCAAGGGGCACAGCCAGACTGTGCCCCTTCATAGACAATACCCCCGCCGTCAGGCGGCTCCTCCCTGCCTCACGGCAGGATGCGGTGCGAGACGTAGATATCGGCTTCCAGCATGGTGCTCAGGTCGGCGGAAAAGTAGTGATGCACGAAATACAGGCTCATGCCGTCCCCGCTGAGGGTGGGTTCACCGGCGAAGGTGGTGATGATCTCCTGCGCCTGCCCCCACGAGCCGTCCGGCTGGCGCAGGGAGAGGAAGATAGCCGGGCCAGGTTGGTTTTTTGTGCTCTGCCCGCAGTACCATAACTCTTGCCCATCGGGGCTGATGTAGGGCCATCCTTCCCAGTAGGGCGTGTTGACCGCTGGTCCGAGGTTCTCGGGTGCGCCCCAACCGTCGGGGGTCATGCGGGAGACCCAGATATCCAGATCGCCGAGGCTCCCGGCGCGGGAGGAGTGGAAATAGAGTTCCTGCCCGTCGCTGGTGATATGCAGTTCGCCGACCTCGTACTCTGCCTGCATCAATTCGTCGCCGGCGTAATGCCATCCGCCCCAGGCCCCGTCGATCCAGTCGGCGCGGAACCACTGGATGCCGGTGTAGCCAGTGCGGGCGGTGCAGAAGTACATCAGGTCGCCGGAGATGAATTCACAGCCATCGAGCGCCACCTCGCCGGGATCGTTCAGCCAGACGCGCTCGGGTTCACTCCAGGTCTCTCCCGCCAGTCGTGTCACCCAGATGCCGGTCAGCCCGTCGGAGAGTTGTTGCTCGGCAGGGATGGATACATCCGGGGTGAAGAAAAAGTACAGGGTTTGACCGTCGGGCACCATGAAGGGACTGTCCTCGCCGCCGGCGGTGTTCACCGGGTAGGGCAGGGGGACTGGGTCGGTCCAGCCGGCGCTGGCAGTGGGCACCCAGGCGTCGCTTTCAGGTCCGTATTTGACCTGCGGCAGCGCGGCATAGCGGTCGAGTTCGGGGTGCGTCGGCGCGGGGGCACACGCCACCGGCAGGGCGGCAGCCGCCAGGATAAGCAGGAACCAGATCGTACGCTTCATCAGACACCTCCAGGCAGGCGCGCTTCACGCCTTGAGCGGGGCAGAGGTTTTGCGCTGGAACAGCGCCAGGATCGAGCCGCCCAGCGCCAGGCAGGCAACGAAGGGGGCAAAGACGAACCAGCCGATATAGGGGGTCAGGCACGCCAGCACAAGCAGGAGCGCGCCGCGCGCCAGGGACCAGAACTCGGTGCGCGCCGTCCCGAACCGGTCGCCGAGCAGCGCCGAGAGCGCCACCAGCCCGTTGAAGGCGAGCACGACCAGTGCCAGGGCGATCAGCAGGGCAACGAAGCCGAGCAGCACCGCCAGGAAGGCGGAGAACCCGCTCCAATAGTCGCGGATCATGCCCGCCAGCCAGACCAGCAGCACGGCAACGGCGCCGAAGAAGACTAGGTTCACCAGCCCGAGCAGGAAGGAACGCCCAAGCAGGCTTTCGAGCCGCAGACGGGTCTTTTCCACGGGCGCCGGCAGCAGCAGGTACACGGCGCCGACCAGGGCGATGAACGCCACACCGCCAAAGAGCACCAGAAGCACCATTCCAAACAGTTCCATGTGAGTCTCCTTTGATACAGATAGGTTTTACGCTCAGCGCCGGAAGGAATCCCAGGTGGCGAGCGCAGGTTTCGGGTCACGCCCGGCGGTCGTCAGTCCCACCGAGGCGAACATGCCCAGGGTTGATAGATCATCCCCCTGCCCTTGCTCCTCCATGATCGAGGCGTAGGAATCGAGGTCGAAGTCGTTGATCAGCAGGTAGATCCAGAAGGCAAGCCGCTCCCCGCCGATCTGGTCGTGGATCGCCTCCAGGTAATCGACCTGCGATTGCTCTGCGCCGGGGAAGGAACCCACCGGCTCGGAGGTATAGCCGCCCTCCGCCACCGCCAGGTCCTTTGCGGTGCGTGCCAGGAGAGGCGTGTAGTAATCCGGCGGGATGTCCGCCCCGGTGGGGAAGATGATGAACGGGTAGGACGAGATCACCCACAGGTCCAGGTTCGGCTCGAACTGCTCCACCTGGTCCCAGTTCGGGGCGAAGGGGTCGCCCTGAGCCACCGTCGGGATGAGGTTATTGAGTTCCTCCCACTGGAAGGTGACGAAGACCTGTGTATCGGGCGCCTGGTCCTTGACCAGCGCATATGTCTCGCGATACAGGCTCAGGAAGGCGGGGAAGTCCTCCGGGTGGGTATCCTGGTAGGTGTTGATCTCGGATGCCAGCCCGAGGTAGCGCGGCTGGAATTCCTGCACGATGCGCAGGGTGAAATTCTGGTAGGCGGCGCGCACATCGGGGTTGAAGAAACTCGCCTGCCAATCGGCGGGCAAGCCCTGGAATTCTCTGCGGTTCAGCCCGTTGAGCGGATCGACGACGAAGATGATCTCCAGCCCGCGCTGGCGCGCCAGGATATATTGGTTGCGGATGTCGGTGATCGCCTGGCTTTCGGCGTTGCGATCCAGGACGAGGTCCGCCCAGGGGATGTTCTGCTGCAGGAGCACCACGTCGCCGTGTTCGCTGATCGCCTGGTAGGTATCCATCACGCTCTGCAGGGTCGCCTCGGGTGGGGAGGGGAAGAAGCCGTACAGTGTGCGCCCAAGGGCGTAGGGGTCGTGTGCCAGCGTGGGTAGCGGGGCGGGCGTGCCGCCCGAGGCGCATGCCAGCGTTCCGAGCAGCAGGGCGCCGAATGCCCCCAGCAGCCTGCGTTTCATCGTTTTGCCGCCTTCCCGTTGCGCAGGAGCAGGCTGTTGCCCAGCCCGCAGAGCAGGCAGGCGGATACCACCAGCAGCAGCAGCGCAGAACCCGAGGCGGGCAGGTCGAAGGCGGGCAGCACGACATGGAAATGGAAGATGTCTGCCAGGTCGGGGAGCTGCAGCGCTGCCAGTCCCGCCAGCGCCCATTCCAGCCAGGCGCCCGGAGGCGGCAGGACTGCGGTGTGCGAAAAGAGCAGCAGCGCCATCCCCAGGACGACACCGCCCTGTACCGCCAGCACCAGGCGCCACCGCAGCGCCAGGCGCGGCGGCTTGATCTGTGCCAGCACGGAGGCGGCGATGTCACGCGGCAAAGGGGCAGGCGCCAGCGTTGCCAGCTGCACACTGAGCGCCTGGAGTTCCGCCAGTCGCGCCTGGCAATCGGCACAGTGTTGCAGGTGCGCCTGTGCCGCGGCGAGAGCCTGCGCGGTCAGCGCCTCGTCCAGCATCTCATTGAGGGTTTCTTCGCTCAGGTGTTCCATCTTATCTCTTTCAAGCGTTCCGCCAGCATCCGGCGGGCACGGAACAGGTCGGATTTAACGTCGCTCAGCGGGCGGTCGAGCGCTTCTGCCATTTCGGCGTAACTCAGTTCCTCGAAGTGCCGCAGTTCGATCACTGCCCGGTAGCGCGGCGGGAGTGACAGCAGCGCGAG
>JBFYSG010000164.1:0-4686 GCA_041301835.1 Chloroflexota bacterium
CTTAAGGACCGAAGAACTTCTAAGGTAGGGAGCGGCAAAGCCGCTCCCTACCTTAGAAATAATACCCCTCCCCCGCAGTTCGGGGGAGGGGCAAGGGGTGGGGGCTGATGCCCCCTACCTCCCCTCCATCTCTTTCCTGTACACGCACAGCCCGCAGGTCTCCGAGGGCGCCGGCGGCTCCGGCGCATCCAGCAGAGCCAGCACCTGACCCAGCAGGTCGAGGAAAGCGGCATCGTCGCGCCGCACCTCCACCCACGTGGTGCGGTTGACGAAGCCCACCTCACCGGCGGCGCTGCGCTCGAAGCGTTCCGGGGTGACCACGAACAGCCCCATGCGGCGCACCGGCGCAAGCCCGAGCGCGCCCGGGGCGGGGTTCTCCAGGGCGTAGGCATAGGCGGTCAACTGGCGGGCGTAGAAGGCGGCGTGCTCCTCCTTCGCATCCGAGGTCTTGTAATCCACCAGCCCGAAGGAACCGTCCTCGAACTCGATCACCGCGTCGAAGCGACCGGAGATATAGCACTGCGAAACCGCCCCCGGCAGCTGGATCGGCGCCGACTTGACGAATTTCTCGCGCAGGCTGACGATGCCCGGCGGCAGGTCCGGCGAGAGTTCCGCGCTCTGCCTGCCCAGGTAGAACTCGCTGGTCAGGTTCGCCATGCGGGTGAAGATGCCCGGGAAGGGACCCTTGACCGATACGCCGTGCTTGACCTTCATATAATAGCAATACGGGCATTCATCCCACGCAAAGGTCAGGTCGGAGGGGCTTAACTTGTAGGTTGCCATGCATCTCCTTTCGCTGCCCCCATTGTACCGGGTTTTGGCAGGGGCACCTCCTGCAGGAGGGGGCGAATCCATCCCCGGGGCGGGTTCCCTTTTGCGGCAGGATGGTGTATCGTATGGGGGTTGGAATATTACGCAGCACAGGAGACAGCATGGATTCGATGGAAGCGATCGAACACAAGCATATCCCCGCCGCGCTGGTGGCGTACACCCGTTTCCACCTGCTCGCACGCAGCGAAGTTCCGGGCGTCCTGCAGGAGATCGCCGCGGCGCTGCCTGCCGGGCTCATCACCGGACCGGCATACCTGCACATCCAGGGCTTCAGTAGTTACACCGAGGGATTCTCCGCCGAGGCGGGTTTCCCGGTCAGCCGCGAGTTCGTCGGCGGGCGCATCCGTTCCCGCACCATGCCCGCCATGGAGGTGCTCGCCCTGACGCACACGGGTCCCCGCGCCGCGCTGCGCGAGACCAAGATCGGGCTGCTGAATTACGCCCGCGCCAGGGCGCTCATCTCGGACGAGTTCTCGCGCGAGGTCTACCCTGCCTGGCAGGATCCCGAGAGCCCGGTGGAGATCCATTTCGTCATCCACAACTGGAGCCGCCTGCTGGCGGAGAACCTGGAACGCACCCTGGGCGCGCCCGGGCGCGCCTCTGTCCTGCAGGGGGACGAAAGCCTGCCGGTGGATGCCTCACCTGAGGCGCGTTTCGAGTGGGCGCGCCTCGCCCTCACCCGGCTGGAATCGAACGCCAGTGAGCATCAAAAATTCGACGCCGTCTCCTCCTGCGCGCACGTCTTCCCGGCGGAACTGCTCGACAAACTGCGCGGGGTCTACCTGCATGCCCGCAACGGCGTCGGCGACCCGCTGGCAGCGGTGGATGCCGTGCTCGCCTTCATGGAGACCGATCCCGGCTGGAACGAAACAGAACACGCCCGGGTGGGACGGGTCATCCACCAGACCAAGCGCCCGGCTGACCCCGAAGCCTACGCCGCGGCGCAGAGCGATGCCGAACGCCGGGCGGCGTACTGCTTCTGCCCGGTCATCCGCGCCCGCCTCGAACAGGGCATGCCGGTCAGTTATTGCTACTGCGGCGCGGGTTGGTTCCGCCAGCAGTGGGAGACCGCCACCGGCAAGCCGGTGACGGTGGAAGTCGTCCGCTCGGTGCTGAAAGGCGACCCGGTCTGCGAGTTCGCCACCCATCTCGCCGAAGACCTGTAGAGGGATCAACAACCCCCCGGCTGGAATTGATGCCGGGGGGCTTTTTATGCTATTGCCGCTTGGTTGCCGCCGGGAGGGTCCTTTCCTCCTATGCGCCGCAACCCCCGTGCGCCCGGATCAATTCCTGGAAGACCGGGCTTTGCCGGATCGGATCGAAGTCGCCATCCCCGCAAGCCATCTGCACATATTTCGGATCCATTCGGATGGCACGCTCCAACCATTCACACGCCTCTTCAGCCTTTCCCTGCAGGGCAAGACAGCACGACGTATTGTAAACAAAAACGTCTAACTGCGGGTCCAGTTCCAGCGCCTCACCGTAAGCCGCCACCGCCGCCGGGTAGTCTTTCAGTTCATAATAAATTAAACCACGGTTGGCGTACGCCAAGGCATACTGCGGATCCAGTTCGATCACCCTGTTGTAGTCTGCCAGCGCCGCCGGGTAGTCTTTCAGTGCAAAAAGGTCAGCCCCCCGGTTGAAGTAAGCCTGGGTATATTTCGAGTCCAGCTCGATCGCCTTGTTGTTGTCTGCCAGCGCCGCCGGGTAGTCTTCTAGTCGGCCGTAGGTTAACCCACGGGCGTAGTAAGCCTGGGCGAACTGCAGATCCAGCTCGATCGCCATGCCGTAGTCCGCCAGCGCCGCCGGGTAGTCTTTCAGTGCATTATGGGTAGTCCCCCGGTTGTAGTACGCCAGGGCATCCTGCGGGTCCAGCTCCAGCGCCTTGCTGTAGTCCGCCAGCGCCTCCGGGTAGTCTTTCAGTTCCTTATGAATAATCCCGCGGTTGGTGTACGCCAGGGCATACTGCGGGTCCAGTTCGATCGCCTTATTGTAGTCCGCCAGCGCCGCCGGGTAGTCTTTCAGATCTGTATGCGCATTCCCGCGCCTGTAGTACGCCCGGGCATCCTGCGGGTAAAGCTCGATCACCTTGCCGTAATCCGCCAGCGCCGCCGGGTAGTCTTTCAGCTCGTGATAAGTTACACCCCGGTTGGAATAAGCCGGGGCATACTCCGGGTCCAGCTCGATTGCCTTGCCGTAGTCCGCCAGCGCCGCCGGGTAGTCTTGCAATGTATGCCAGGTTAACCCACGGTTGAAATAAGCCAGGGTATATTTCGAGTCCAGCTCGATCGCCTTGCCGAAATCCGCCAGCGCCGCCGGGTAGTCTTGCAATATAAATCGGGTCAACCCGCGGTTGGAGTAGTCCATGGCATTTTGCGGTTCCAGTTCGATCGCCTCGCGCATGAGGTCGCCTGCTTCGCGCCCCTTTCCTTCCATCCCCCTTCCCCTCGGTACGATCTTTCCATTTTCCACCAATGTTTCCCGGATGATCACATGCCCATCCTGATATACCACCTTGCCCCCGTTCCCGAGGTCAGCCTGTAACGAGGCAAGGTTCTCCTGCCGGATCGCTTCATCTTCCCCTGCCAGTGCTTTCTTCTCGGGCAGGAAACCGAATGCTTTCAAGATGTCGGTGACGACTTTGATGAACCCCAGGACCCCCGCCCCGAACGCGCCGATCAGCAGGATTACGCCCCCATCCATATCCTGCCAGGCAGGAAACCTGAACCAACTGAAGATAAAGACACCTGCGCCAGCCAGGATGATCAGCGCCAGCAAGCTCCCGATCGAGAAGTTCCGTCGCATAATTGCCCTGCCTCCCGGATATTTCATTGTATGTGATTCGGGTTCGAGGCGCAAGCGGGGTAAGCACAATGGTCACGCTTTCTCATCCGGGTTTTGGGGGTGGGGATTCACTTTACAGGTGTCATTGCGAACAGGCGTATGCCGACGAAGCGATCTGGGGGATGCACGCACACGGGCTTGCCAACCTCGCACATCTGTCATTGCGAGGACGCGTACCCCAACAAAGCGAGTCCGGGTTTACCGCTCCTGCCGTCTACGGGCACGGCAGTTGATAGATGAGCTGCCCCTTGGCATCGTACAGGTACGCCGTGTCCTCGTCGTTCGTCCAGATTGGCGTCGTGGCGCCGAAATACAGGTCCGTCGCTGTGTCGCTCCCCGCCTGGGTCCAGAGCGTCAGGCTGGCATGCGGCGCGAGGACGACATCCTGGAAAATGTAGCAGTGGCGGCTCTGGTAATCGCACAAGGTCCACTGGTTTAACCTGACCTTCCCTGCGCTCAGGTTCTCCAGGCGCACATACTCGCCCGTGAGTTCGTCGCCCTCCGGGTTGCACAGCACATCGGCGATCACCAGGTCCACGCAGGTCTTGGAAGGCACCGCGGCGACATACGGACCGAAGCCGACCGTCGCCACGAAACTGAGCACCAGCAGGACCCAGTTCATCACCCGGGCAAACTTCCCCCCGCCGGGTGCCGCGGCTTCCTCAGCGGGCTCCGCCGCCCGGTGGAACAGGCGCTGGGTGAACCGCCGCAGGTCGTTCTTCAGCACGCTCGACATGATGGCAAACAGGATGCCGCCCAGGGTGGCAACGATGCCCAGGATCAGGCGCAGGTCATCACAGATGGGGGTTAGCATCGGTTTTCCTCCTGGCATCTCCGGCGGTGCGGGTCACCGGACTAATCATACGCATTTTCCCGCTCGCTGGCAAGCGCGCACATCTGTCATTGCAAGCAGGCGTAAGCCGACGAAGCAATCTGGGGGATGCATCGGGCGGTAAAAAAAGCCCCCAACCTGCCTGCGGATGGGGGAAAGGGATCCGCGCCTGGGCGCGT